>CAZEGG010000053.1:0-14037 GCA_964511755.1 uncultured Desulfobacteraceae bacterium
TTACGCTTAATGTCGGCCAACTCAATCGAAGTCTCTCTGGCTATGTCTTTCTCCTTGACCAAGAGATCTTTGGCTATTCGTTCTTCTTCGAAAGTCTTCTCTGCTGTCAATCTGGCTTGATCAGTCTGCTGATTTGCCGCGATTTCCGCCGCCAAAGCCTCTTGTTCCAGCGCTATCTGGCTTATTTTTATCGACTTCTCCTTTTCCAGTTCCTTTTTTCTCAGCAGGAGGTCTTTGGTTATACGCTGTTCCTCAATACTTTTGTCCGCTTCTATTCTCGCCTGATCAATTTGTTGTTTTGCCGTGATCTCCGCCTCTTCGGCTTCTCGCTCTTTCGACACTTGCTGCGAGGCAATAAGGGATCGCTGTTCAGCCTGCTTGACCTGTATTTCCCGCTGCTGCTCTAGTCTTGCAAATTCTTCCTCTTTGGCTAAATCGAGCTTGTGCCGTTCTGCATCAAGATCCTTGGTGCGCATCGCGACCTCGGTATCACGCTCAACCTCGTTGCGCCGCCTCATCCGGGCCTGAATGACCTCAGTAAGTGCCGTAAGGCCCTGGGCATCAAAGGCATTTTGGGGATTAAAATAGCTCTGATCAGTCTGGTCCATGGCGCTTAGCGAAACCGAGACAAGTTCCAGCCCATTTTTCAACAAATCCTCTTTCACAAGGGTTTGAACTTTAACGACAAATTCGGCCCGCTTCTCATGCAGTTCATCCATTTTCATTTCAGCAGCCACCGCCCTCAGGGCATCGATAAACCGGCCTTCTACCAGTTCCTGAAGAAGCTTGGCCTCGGTAGTCCTCCGTCCAAGCGTCTGCGCAGCGTTTGCTATGGCCTCCTCAACAGGTTTCACCCGCACAAAAAATTCCACATCCACGTCAACTCGCATACGATCTCTTGTGATCAAGGCCTGGTTATTTGCACAAATAACCTCCAGCCGGAGCGTGTTCATGTTTACGGGAATCACCTCGTGGAGCACAGGGATAACCAGTGCACCGTTGCTCACTACTACTTTCTGCCCGCCGAACCCTGTCCTCACAAATGACATCTCCCGGGAAGCTTTTCGGTAAAATTTCTTTAGGAGAAGCCATAAAGCAACCAAAGCCGCTGCGATACAAATAGCAATCAAAATCACTACTGAAAGCGTGGACATCTCAACCCCCTGTTTGCGAACAAATTAATCTGTCACCAAGATAACCAAAACAGTTGTATGGTACTCTAATTCTCAATGCACGGGCCAGCTGAAGTCCTTCGAAAAGAGCGTATTGCCAAATCGGAAAGAACCTCTTGCGATTTCTTTCTCCCAGGAAGAAATATCAACCTTATTTGTAATGCAGTGTCTGATCACACCAGCGTCTTCCGTTTTGCCTAAGAGGATTGCTCCTACCACTCTCGGGCCATCCAGTATGAGCCTTCTGTAGACATTCCTTTTCTCCTCAGAATAGGTAAGGCCGCCGGCTTTCCATTCCTTGTGGGAGGTCATCCCCATCGTAGCCGCAGATAAACCGAATATGTCTGTGATATTTTCCCTGTAATGCATATGGACCCTGGCGGGAATACCCGCCATGTTCATCCCGGCAATTTCACCTTGAGCACAGGCGCTGAACCACGTTGCAATAGTCTCGGTATTTCCTGTCAGCGTATTTGTGCCTTCAGCCACGTCCCCGGCAGCATAGATATCTTCTTCGTTTGTCCTCATCTGATTGTCTACAAGTATGCCCACGTTTTTTTTAACGTTCGTATCCTCAACGAGCGCTATGTTCGGGTTGACTCCCTTGCCAACAATTACCATATCGGCAGGCAATGATTCTCCAAAGTCCGTGACCACAAAAACCCGATCGCCTTTTCTTAGAATTCTTTCAACCTTCCTCCCAAAAAGGATTGTAACGCCATGATTTTCGAGCCTTTTTTGAATTATTCCGGCTGCTTCGGAGTCCATCTGTTGGGAAAGGACCTGATATGAGCCTACAACAAGAGCGATACTTTTCTCCGCCCCGAGAATCGCCTTAATAGTCTGGAGGCTCACAAGGCCGGCGCCTATCAACACGATGCTCCGGGCTTTCTCAGAGACTTTCTTTATCCTTTCAGCATCGACTATTGTGCGCAGGGTAAAAACACGCCCGGAAGCATTTTCATGAACGTTGTCCAAAGTCCTCGGAGATGCTCCGGTAGCAATGAGGAGTTTCTTAAAAGGGATACGGGTTCGGTCTTTAAGGTGCACCAGTCGCTTCGCGGTATCGATAGCAACGGCCTTTTGGCCGAACAAAACCTTGACATTGAATTTTCTATAAAACGTGTCGCCAACCACAAAAAGACCAGCCCTACTAATCTGTCCGGAGATGTAATACGTAGTCAAAACAGGAGAGTAAGCATTACAGGATTCAGCAGAGATGAGCGTAATCGGGGTACTGTCCCCCATTCTTCTTATGGCCTTGATCGCGGATAATCCAGCCGCGCTATTCCCGATAATGGTGTGCATCTCTCCGCTTTTCGCTCTTGCGCTTTTCGAAAGAATTCTCTTGCGTCTGCGCAAAATTCATGGTGATTCCGTAATATCTATCCTCTCCGACATCAAACACTCTCAAGGCCAAGCTCTTTCAGCTTTTCAGGGGTTGGCACACCGCCAGCCGTCCAGCCTCTGATCTTGTAGTATTCCCGCAACATTTCTGCAAGATGGACAACCATACCTTTTGCCGGGCCTGCAGGCATAGGCTCTTCAAGCATTCTTTTTGGCAATGTATCATCTTTGCCCGTCAGCCCGGCTTTAAGATTAAAAAGTCTTTCCAAGTTGAATATTCTCTCGCCTGTTTTCATTAAACCTTTATATCCGCCCATATCAATCCCTGTCGCAGATTCAATGAGGGATCTCGCGTGGTCTTCATCCAAAGCCAAGAAAAACATGAAGTTACACATGCCGCACGAATCAATGATACAAAACCAATCCTGTACATCCGCCCCCAAGAGTGGTTTGTCATCCCATCGAAGAGGATCAACCGGCCCGACACTGTGATCTTTGGTGATTTTCCAGTGCTTGACCGAGTAGAGTGTGAGGTCATGGACCTCGCCTCGAATATGGCATGCACCGCGGGAGTTTGTCGCGTAGCCCAACCCCATCCCTTGCAAAGCCCTTGGGTCATAGCTGGCAAAATCCAATTTCTTTGAACCCATGAAAAATTCCGGATGTCCATATCTCTTAGCCAGGCGGTAGGATCCTTCAGCAAGTACATTTCCGAACCCTCTTCTTAACGCCGTATCTTCAGTCAATTTTATTACGGCTTCGGAATTTCCAAAATTGAGAGGCATTCCCACTTCCTTTTCAGTGATATACCCCTTTTCGTAGAGTTCCATAGCACACGCAATCGCCGCTCCGGCTGAAATGGTGTCCATGCCCATCTCGTTGCAAATAAACCCGGCTTTAGAAACGACCTCCAGGTCATTTGTTTCGCAGCTCGACCCGAACAACCCTATAGTCTCATATTCCGGACCTACGCCTTTTCCGGAAAACTTCGGATTCGTAACCTTGGTTACGCGCCCGCAACCTACAGGACATGCGGGACACGCGAGCCCCATATTGTTTCTCGTCGCTATGGTTGTGGCCAGTGTCTCCCCGCACAATTTCTCCCACTGAGGATTCACGCCTGTTTGAAAATTTCTCGTTGGGAGAGCTCCGAATTCTTTGACGAGTGCCAGCACCGCGGGTGTTCCCTGTTGATGAAAATGCTCAGTATCCTCTGTATCAATCGTTTTATATGCTTCATATATTGCTTTTCGGAAAGCAACGCCGTCCGCAACTTTCACGCCGCCTGTGCCACGAATCGCTATTGCTTTCAGGTTCTTGGACCCCATGACCGCGCCGACACCGGATCTTCCCGCTGCTCTGCCCATGTCGTTCATTATACATGCAAAAAGAACCAAATTTTCACCCGCCGGCCCGATGCACGCCACCTTGGCATCCGGGTCGGTCTCTTCGATAACGGCTTCTTCTGTCTCAATGCTTGATTTTCCCCACAGATGAGCCGCGTCTCTCAATTCAACTTGATCGTCGTTGATCCAAAGATAAACCGGCATTGAGGCCTTGCCTTCCAGAATGAGCATGTCAAATCCGGCGTACTTGAGAGCTGTAGCAAAAGCGCCCCCTGCGCTTGATTCTGCAATAGCTCCTGTCAAAGGTCCCTTGCTCATAACCATGTATCGGCTTGCGGCCGGAGCGCCCGTTCCCGTCAATGGACCAGTCGCGAAAATCAGTTTGTTGCCCGGGTTTAATGCATCGATTGCCGGATCCATTTCATCATAGAGATATTTGATACCCAGCCCTCTTCCCCCTATGAAATTTTCTGCGCTCGGGCGGTCAAGTTCCTCAATGGTAATCTGAGGTTGACTTAGGTCTACCCGCAAAACATTTCCAGTCCAGCCATACCACATGTCTAATCCTCCTGATAAGAGCCCAACAGGCGCTCAGCAACAACCTTTCTCTTGGCTGCAATACCTTGTCCCGCTTCTTCAAATTTAAGCGCTCTCGCACGACACACACGCACACATTCAGGATACCCGCCGCAAAGATCACACTTCTGGGCGCATCCTTCAGAAACGACAATGCATCCAAATGGGCAGGCTAGAGTGCACATCTTGCATCCTACACACCTCTCCTTATTCACCTTAACCACTTTCAATCCCCTGGACGCATCAGTTTCGATGGAAATAGCACCTGCCGGACATGCCTTGAGACACCACGGATCCTCACACTGGTAACAGACCACCGGCACTGCAGTGGATTTGTCAATAAAGACGTTTGCGTGGATCGCGGATTTGAGAGGATTAAATTCGCCATGGTGCATAAAGGAGCACATCAACTCGCAATATCCGCAACCGGTACATCTGCCGATATCAATGACTAGGCCTTTAGCCATCTGTTTCCCCTTCCTTTCGATTCTAAAACTCTGCAGGATTCAACTCATCACGTTCTGCGACGGGGCATGCCGGGGGACCAGAGACCCCCTATCAGCAACTCATCCTCCACAGACTGGTGGGAAAATGGCCACTTTGTCTCCTTCGCTCAGTTCAGTATCAGCGCCTTGCAAAAACGCGATGTTCCGCCCGTTCTTGAGTACGGTTAAGTCACTTCTCACATTGCCGTCGCTATCAAAAATTCTCTGGCGATGCTCCGGCGAAACGCACAAACCCTCTAGGAGATTTCGAATGGTCGGAATACCCGCAAAATTGCTTTGCACCTTGCTCGATCCAAAAAATTTCTTGAGCAAACCATTGAAGGATATCTCTATCCCCTGAGCTTTTTCTTCCTTCGCGGACATTCTTCCTCTTTCATTCAAAAGCAGCGTTTCAAAACAAGATCCTGCTCTTCGTCGCCTTCATGCATTTATCTCTTTTTGACACTCTTGATGGCGGGAGTAAAAGTCCTCTTGACGACCCGAGGCGGACTGACTCTCTTATGTAGGGACCTCGATGCGGGACGCGATTCCAAATCCTCTCTTTTGTCTCCCCATCTATCCGAAATATATTGCTTTTTCCGCGGTTCAGTTTCTGCATGTGATTCTTCAATAAATCTGTCATGATTAGAGCCGATTATCTCTCTCTTCTCATCGGGCCATCTTTCTAAGATGCTAGGGCGACCTGCAATCTCTTCGGCCGGAGGGATATTCCTGCTCATCTCATAGACCTCAGGTTGCTTGGCCAAGCCGGTTAAAGCACCTTTCTGGGCAACCCCGCTCTCCCTGGGCAAATGAAGCCCTTTATCCTGCCATCTTTCCGAAGGAACTCTCTCCTGAAAGCTCCTCTGGGGCATCTTTTCCTGCCACCTCTTTTGCGCTACAATCTCAGTAGCTTCCATGGGAGGACCTTTTGCCTGTGCAGCTTCGTCTGCTCGCATCTCCTCAGTGTGAGCGAGGCCCAAATAGGCCTCTTGGACATGGGGATCATTCTGCAGATCCGAAGGATCTCCCTCAAGAGTGATTGTTCCCGTCTCCATGACGTAGACTTTGCTCACCAGCTGGAATGCCAAATTCGCATTTTGCTCGATAAGCAGAATTGAAACACCTTCTTGCGCGATACGTTTGATAATGCCGGCGACTTCTTTTGTCAGCAAAGGAGATAGACCTAAGGAAGGTTCATCCAGCAAAAGGAGTTTTGGGCTGGCCATCAGGCCGCGCCCGATCGCAAGCATTTGTTGTTCCCCGCCGCTCAAGTGAGATGCCAAACGGTTCTGGGCCTTATCGAGTACGGGGAAGTAGCCATAAATGCGTTTCAAGTCACTCCCCAGTCTATCCTTGTCTTTGCGCAGGTATGCACCGGCCAAAAGATTGTCCAGAACGGTCATCTCCAAAAACAGTCTCTTCCCTTCCGGAACCTGAACTATACCTAGAGAGACGATCCTCTCGGGAGATCTTCCGTCAATTCGTCTCCCAGCAAACGAAATCTCGCCGGAAGCGATTGGAACCAAACCCGAAATTGCCCTGAGAGTCGTGGTCTTTCCCGCCCCGTTTGAGCCAATCAAGCCGGTAACCGTGCCCTTTTCAATTTCCAGCGAAATTCCTTTCAGGGCCTGGACGCCGCCATAATAAACGGCTATATTCTTTAGAGAGAGCAACTTACTTCCTCCCCTAAGTAGGCTTCTATGACTTCAGGGTGGCTGCAAACCATTTGAGGGCTGCCCTCGGCAATTTTGTTCCCGAAATTTATGCAGGTTATTTTATCGCAGGTGCTCACCACGGCTCTCATATCGTGTTCAACTAAGAATACTGTAATTCCCTGGTCTCGAACACTCCGTATCCTTTGCATCGTTTCATCAGTTTCTACGGGATTCATACCGCCGACAGGTTCATCCAGTAATATTATCTTAGGCCCTGTAGCCAAGGCATTGGCGATCCCAAGAGCCGCCTGATATCCATGCGGAAGTTCACCCGCAATTTCGTCCTTTCGGGTCGCGATACCCATCCTTTCGAGCAGGGCCAAGGACATATCTTCTATCTCTTTTTCCTCCTGACGGCATTCGGCCGACTTCAAAAACTGATGCCAGAGAGAAGCTCTCAGGTGAAGATGATGCGCCATGATCACGTTCTGTAACACGGTCATGTCACGGAAAAGAGTGGTTAATTGAAATGTCCGTGCCAGGCCCAATTTTGCAACTGCGTGTGGGGGGGACGCTGTGATGTCATTCCCCCGCCAGATAATTCTTCCCTTCGATGGCTTGAGAAAACCTGTAATTAAATTGAATATGGTGGTCTTTCCTGAGCCATTGGGGCCAATCAATCCCCTGATTTCGCCCTCTTCAACGGTCATGTCGAGTGAATTGACGGCGACATTCTGCCCAAAATTTTTTCCCAAACTCATTAGCTCTAAAATAGCCATATGCGTCATCTGTATTCCGGCATCCCTAAGAAACATGCACAACATTTTCGCCGATGCCGTTTATTCTGTTAATTTCAAAGAAAAGACTTTCTGGTGCCCGTCCGCGAACAGATTCCTGGTACGAACGATCTTCCGTCCGGAATCCGGCTGCGAAGCAGTAGAACCTTCACACCGTGATGCGACGCAAAAGAGCCACAGGATTACCTCAGCGCCCACATTTGCAGCAACAGGTGATCCCGCAGATTAACGTTGACCGGTCACCTCACCGGCTGGAGATTGTCAACGTAGCCATTTGCCGATGGAGACTATCTGTCTTCCACGGTAATCCGTACCCTCCAAAATCTTCCCTTCGGAATTCCTAACCGGGAAGGTAGACTCTCTAATCCACCTGGGAAGAAAATCAAGGTTAAAATGATTATTACGCCGTACACCATAGGTACCCAGTCAGCGAGCGGCCGAAGCAGTTCCCCGATGATGCTCAATACCACCACCCCAAGAATTGGACCGGTAAACGTCGTTGTTCCGCCAAACACCACCCAGACAAGGAGATACAGTGTTGTTGAAAAACCAAATTGGGTCGGTTCAATCGCCCACAGTCTGTGTGCGAGAAGAACCCCGGCTATGCCTGCAAAAAATGATCCTATTGCCATAGCCAGCATTTTATAGCGGGCCGTATTGATGCCCATGCTCTTGGCGAGCTTTTCTTCGGAATGGATCACCTTGAAAGTGCTCCCAATCCGGCTGCCATCGAGGCGATACATAATGATCAGACAGAGGACCGTCACAACGAGGGTCAAAAAATAGTATGGAATGGCCGTTGAAAAATCCAGCCAACGCACGTCAGGAATAAGCTCAGGAGGTGGAACGGTCAGCCCCTGGTGCCCCCCGAAGGGAACTTTGAACCTGATCCAGCAGAGGCGGAGTGCTTCACCCGCTGCAAATGAAGCTACAAAGAAGGCAAAACCCTCTGTTCGTCGAAGAGGAATGCTTATCGCAAGGCCGATCAATCCTGCAGCCAGCCCCGATAATGGCAATGAAAACCAAAATGGGATTCCAAGACTGCCGGACATAAGAGCAGTAGCATAGGCACCTGCTCCCATCATAGGCACATGTGCCAAAGACCAGCCACCGGTGGTCGTTATAAGTCTGAAGCTTGCGGCAAGAATAACGTTCACCAGGAGCATCGTTAAAAAATCAACCTTATACCCACTCACCGTGAAGGGAATCACTATCATGACCCCAGAAAGAATTATCAGGAATACTGCCTTATTGATATTATTCCTGGGCATGACCAACCAACCCTTCAGGCTTGATCGTTAGAAGAACAAGCATTACGAGTGTATTTACCAAATTTGCTATTGTCGAATCAAATACCGTAGTTATAATAGTTGTAAGAAATCCAAAAATTATCGACGCATATAGAGTCCCTTTAATGTTCCCGGCTCCGCCGACAATAATAACAACGAAAGCGGTCCAGATAACGGCATGCCCCATATAGGGATAGACCGACATGATGGGCGCCATCAATCCTCCCGCCGCACCAGCCATCGCAGACCCTAGAAACATAGCCATGGCCGCACTTTTATGTGGGCTCATGCCGTACAAGGCAGCTGCCTCAGGGTCTTCGGCTGATGCACGCAGCGCTCTGCCAATCCTAAATTTGTCGAGAAAATACCAGAGTGATCCCAGTAGCACAATCGTAGCCGGAACCACAATGACTCTCTGCCAGGTTGTAGCCACATCCGCAAAGTGGAACAATTGGGGAAAAGCGGCAGGGACGGGTTTCATTTTGCCGACTCCCCAAATCTCAACCACCGCAACTTGCAGGATGAATACCAGCCCTACCGACATAATGAACCCGCTCAATACATCTCCGTGCGCTTGTCTGAAGATCAGTCTTTCCGAGGCCAGCCCCAGCAATCCGCCCAGCAGAATCGCCACTCCCACGGCTATGAAAAAAGGCCAATGCATCAATGCGAAAAGGACCCAAACCGTATAAGCCCCGACCATATAGAACTCACCATGGGCAAAATTGACGATATGCATCACCCCAAAAACCAAGCTCAGGCCAATAGCTATCAGGGCGTAAAAGGAACTTGTCATGAGCCCGTTCAGCACTGTTTGTGCAAAAAAATGCATGGCTTCCCTGTCTTTTATCGATAGTTTTTCATCATTTTGTGCATCTGCTCCCCGTAATCAGGCCCCAAAGGGTCCGGATGAGAAATTCGTCCAGGACTTCGGGATTCGTCGCCGCGTGTGGAGTGGTGTAAAGCTCCAATCGGATGGAGTGCAGGCGCATCCTTTGATACCTCGACTCCTCACCCGGACCGATCAAGCAACCATTCGGGGCTACTTCATCATCTTCCATTTCTTCAGAGTCGAGTAAAGAATCTCTCTATTGTGGCCCTCTTTTAGCCAGTCGATAAAGTTCATATGCGCGACAATATGTGGTTTCCCGTCGTGGACTTCCGTAATCGGCCAATTAGGAACCAGTAAATTACTAATGCCGAAGACTTCTTTGCCCCACCAGACACCTGGTCCAAAAGAATGAGGAACGGTTTTGGAGGCTTTCAGCGCCTTATATACTTTCATCGGGTCTACGCTGCCTGCTTTTTCTACCCCGTATTTCCACACACCCAGCCCACCTTGAAATTCCCAGACGATTTCAGAAAAGCTGTGTCGGGGAAATCTCTCTTTCCAGGCGTCCCAAAATTCATGGTGCGCTGCGGACAACTGCGGATCATCAAAATCGGGAAAATTAGATACGGCACCGTCCATCCACTTTACCGGCACCTTTGCGGTTATGGCATGGAAATCCCAGCAGGCCGAGGTAACACAGCCGCCGGTTGCCACCGGATTCCAGCCCTGTGCATGGGCCTGTTCAAAAATTAGCGCCTGAAATTCCGGATATGTCGCCCCGGTGCTTATGATGTCCGGTTTGGATGCCAAAGCGGCGGTAACGATTGGCGCGAAATCAGTCGTTTCCATTGCGAAAGGCTTCGAGTAAACAACATCCATGCCTGCCGCCTTAAATCCGGCTTCCGACCACGCTATGGCTGCGAGCCCAATGGCATCGTCCTGGCTTATGATCGCAACCCTTTTCGCCTTTGGGTGGGTCTTGGCTATATATGCGGCATCAAGAGTGTGGTAAACAGGAAAGTTGTCCGTGACATCCATCAGATAGGGTCTTTTTTTCGCGATATCGGAAGCAACAAGTACAAAGGTCAGAATTTTGTGTTTGGTCAAAAAAGGCTGTGCAACATCACTGGTAGGTCCACCGAGCATCAGCATGGCTACGACTTTATCCTCCAGGACCAGCTTCCTTGCACCGAGCAAGGCCTTACTCCCAATTCCTTGATTGTCGTATTTTACGATCTCCACTTTGTATTTCTTGTTCCCAGCCTGGATACCGCCTGCCGAATTGACTTTGTCAAGCCAAATGGCAACACCCTCTAATCCAGGGAGCCCCCAAGCAGCTGAAGGACCTGAAAGCGGAGCATTGAAACCAATTTTCACAGTCTCAGCAGCAAGTGCCTGTTGACCACTGGTCGTCCAGATCCCCGCCACAATCACCAAAGCCAACAAAACCAAGAATACTTTTTTCATGCCAACCCCTCCTTCTAAAGATTTGTGTTATGACAATTCTCTCTGCCTGTTACTCCCTCCAAAAGTGCATTTGTGTTGCTTCATTCTCAGATTCGCTGATTCTTGGATGCCAAAAAAGCCAAAATCGTGCCTCTCCACAATGGCGGGACGCAAGCTGGTGAGAAAACCAAGTTCCATGAATTTCAATTATCAGCTCCAAGATAGAACAACTATGATGGACGAATACAAATCATGAAATAGGTAGCCAGCCTGAAGAAGTTGCATGAACTGTTTCTTCGCTTAGCAATATAGATGTGTCTTGAAGACTATAATCGCCAAACGCGTGAAGTGGGTCTCAACGGTCTCTAATCGGCTATGTGCATCACCTGAACTTTAACCTGTTCAGGGCTTCCGTAGCGTAAGCATTTGCAAAATTGCACATTTTCCACATGCATCCAGAATGTGTCAGTCTCAAGAAATCGGAACTCAGATGTAATGCCGATCATTATAGCTTAGGCAAGAATCGAGCCAGAGTGAAAACAACCCTGGAATTCACCAAGCCTTCAGAAAATCTATAGATCTATCTTACTGATATGTTAATTAAAACACATGCCTTCAGAGAACGAGGAATTGACTAACGGGCAAAATCGATAATGGGCCTTGATCCTGATTGTTATTCATTTATGAATATTTTTGCGATCAAAAGCGCCTAGCTCAAGCCAAGAGGGATATATGCAATAATGAATATTATGCATTCTTGCATGTGCCTGCAATTTTGTGAATTTCGGTTTTCAGCTGCTCTTTAGAAGGTTATGTTTCTGGATTTTCCTGGCGACCGTGGGCTGACTCACTCCGAGAAAATCAGCGAGTTCCACCTGCGTCTTGCATATTTTCCTAGCATTTTCAAGAAATTCTCGTTCGGCCTTTTCCATTGCTTGCTTCAAAGAAAATTGAAACAGGAAATTCTTGTCACTCACTGAAGGAGACATTATAACATTTTCAATGACTTGTCTCGGAATATCTTCCTTATGAATAACCGCTTCATGCGCCAGAACCACCAGGCGCTCGACAAGATTGGAAAGCTCACGGATATTGCCTGGAAAGGAGTATTGACAGAGCAGGTCAGCGACTTCTCTATCCAGAGAAAGCGATTTTCCATACTGCACATTGTAACGTTCCAAAAAATAAGATAAAAGCAGAGGAATGTCTTCCCTTCTCTTCCGTAGGGGCGGAATTTCTATGGGGACAATGTTGATCCTGAAAAAGAGGTCTTCTCTAAACTGTCTCTTCTTCACCAGAGCATGAATATCACGATTCGATGCAACAACAATTCTCACATCAATCTTCCTGGTTACAGTATCGCCGACTCGCTTGACTTTTTCGCTGTCAAGAAAATGGAGCAATTTTACCTGGAGATCCTGCGGCATTTCTGTAATCTCATCCAAAAACAGTGTTCCCTTATCTGCCATTTCGAACATTCCCGGCTTTCCTTCCCTTTTTGCGCCGGTAAATGCACCCTTGACATATCCGAACAGTTCGCTTTCAAGAAGCGTCGCAGGAATTGCCCCGCAGTTCACATGGATAAATGGTCCTTTCCGTCTGTCGGAATATTCGTGTATCAAACGGGCAATCCGGCTCTTACCTACTCCTGATTCACCCTGGAGAAAAACGGTTACACCAACCTCCGAAACTTTCCGGACCATTTCATAGGATTTTTTCATCTCCTTGCTGCAAAAAACAAAGCCCTCTTTTCCTTCAACCTCCTTGTAAAGCACCTCTTGGAGTTTTTGCTGGTACTTTTTCGACATTTCACGGCTCTCTTCAAGTTCCTCCTTAAGATGAATCAATTCAGTTATATCCCGATCATTTACAACAATATAGGTTAGTACATTATCAACGAAAATAGGATTACCTGTTACTAGCAGGTTTTTACCATTATTTGCCTTTTGTAATATTGAGATTCTTTTTTTGGTCTTTATAACTTCAAGCGTCACAGATTTGTCAAAGAAGCCCTCTTCAACCAGATCTTTCACGTTTTTTCCAACAACTTGTTCTGAAGAAATGTCATTTATCTTTTCCGACGCGGGATTGATCTTCAAGACCCGCCCTTCGGCGTTGCAGATCCAAAGGCCGTCAAATGACGATTCAATTATTGCATTCAGAATATCGGCGTGATGGTCAATGTGCAGCGTCGCTTGCATGGCGGCCTCCTCTCTTCGGCGTATCGATTCAAAGCACTTTTTCTCCATTCGGTGCAGAAAGGGGAGAAAGACTCAAAGCAATCAGATGATAGAACAGTTGACGAATCTCTGCACCGTATCTTACAAGAATTAATAGACCATCGAATGTGGCAATAGCAAGTGCAATAACCGCATTGGCGTTTTGTTGCGAGTTGCAGTTCTTCGAAGGAATATCCGGAAGAAAGAGGAGATTGATAACCCGAGCGGCGGTTCAGACCCTGTCGGGAATCCTGCGCCTGCCGCTTGGGTCATCTGAAGACGAACAACCGGTTCAGTGTGACTTTGCCCTGGTCCATGCCTGGTCAACGATTCGGGTATCTTTGCCCAGGTCCTTGGTGAATTCCAGAGTTTTCATGATCTCAGGAGTCGGCCACACGCCGGGATTGGCCAGGTCTTCCTTGTTCAGGTACGGCATCGCCGCCTCATTGGGCGTGGCAAAATGATTGTAATTGGAGAGCGAAGCGCCGACTTTGGGTTCCAGGACCCAGTTGATCCACTTATGGGCCGCGTCCGGATGAGGTGCCTCGGCGGGGATGCACATGCTGTCGAGCCAGATCTCGCTCCCTTCCTTCGGTACCACGAATCCCAGGTTTTTGGGGTCTTCGGCCATGGCCTGGATCGCGTCCCCGTTGTAGACGATCGCTGCCGCCGCGGCGTTTGCCACCACATCATTTTTTCCGCCGACTCCCCCCTTAAAACCCAGACAGGATGGTCTCTTCTTTGTCCGTATAAGCAAATCGGAGGCAGCCTTGAGCTCTTTCGGGTTGACGCTGTTGAAATCATACCCCAGGTAGCGCTGGGTAATGCCCATCATCTCCCGCACCGAGTCCAGAAGGCAGAAAGGTCCCG
>CAZEGG010000054.1:0-13768 GCA_964511755.1 uncultured Desulfobacteraceae bacterium
TCAACCTCCTGACGGAATTGGGGGCTGTTTCGGGAAAGGGCAGAGAGACCACGCTTACGAAAAGGGGCCGCCTCATGGCCGGGATGCCCCTCGACCCGAGGATTTCCCGGATGATGATCGAGGCCCGGCTGCGGGAGTGTGTGGGAGAGGTGTCGGTCATCTCTGCCGCACTGAGCATCCAGGACCCCAGGGAGCGGCCCGCAGAAAAGGCAAAGCTTGCCGACCAGGCCCACGCCCCGTTCAAGGACGCTGCCTCGGATTTCACCACGATCCTGAATATCTGGAACCAGTACGGACGGACATCGGAAGGACTTAAGAGCGGGAACAGGATGCGGGCGTTCTGCAGGGACCATTTTCTTTCCTTTCCGAGGATGCGGGAGTGGGTCCATGTCCACGACCAGATCCATGCCATCATGGATGAGCAGAAAGAGTGGAAAACGGAGCCAACCGGACAGGGAGAAAAGGAGGGGCTTTTCGAGCGGATCCACAAGTCGATCCTGGCCGGGTTTCTTTCCAACATCGCGATGAAGAAAGAAAAGAACATGTACCAGGCGGCACGGGGAAGGGAAGTCATGGTGTTCCCGGGGTCCACGCTCTTCAACAAGGGTGCCCCCTGGATCGTCGCCGCAGAAATGGTCAAAACGTCGCGGCTGTTTGCCCGGACCGCGGCGAAGATAGACCCAGCCTGGCTGGAGGAACTTGGGGGAGACCTGTGCAGGTCCACCTACTCCCACCCCCACTGGGAAAAGATCCGGGGAGAGGTCCGGGCGATGGAACAGGTCACCCTTTTCGGACTGGTCATCGTGTCGGGCAGATCCGTGTCCTTCGGCCGCATCGATCCTGAGCAGGCCCACCGAATTTTCATTCAATCGGCCCTCGTGGAAGGTGATGTGAAAGAGCCCCTTGGTTTTCTGAAGGAGAACCGGGAATTGTTCCAACGGGTCCGGGAAATGGAGGAAAAGGTGCGGCGGCGGGGAATCCTGGTCAGCGAGGAGGCGGTGGCCGATTTCTATTCGGCCAGGCTGCAGGGAGTCTTCGACATCCGGAGTCTGAAGCGGAAAATACGGGAGCGGGGAGGGGACGGCTTTCTCAGGATGAAAGAGAGCGATCTGCTCCTGGAGCGGCCGGAGAGTGAGGAGCTTGCGCTTTTTCCGAATCAGGTGGGTTTCGGAAACAGGGTTTTTGACTGCTCGTACAAGTTCTCTCCCGGCAAAGAAGAGGATGGAGTGACCGTCTCTGTCCCTTCCGGGCTGCTGACACTCGTCTCGCAGGAGAGACTCGAATGGAGCGTGCCGGGGCTTTACCGGGAAAAGATTACCGCCCTGGTGAAGGGACTGCCCAAGAGATACCGGAAGCTGCTTGTCCCTGTCTCAAACACCGTGGATGTCATAGAAAAGGAGATGGAGCAGGAAAGCGGGTCCCTGGTGAGCGCGCTTGCCGCGTTTGTATTCGACCGGTTCGGGGAGGATATCCCCGCTTCTGTCTGGGCCGCCGTGGAAATACCGGAATACCTGAAAATGCGCATTTCCGTCACCGATCACCAGGGCCATGAACTGGAAGCAGGGAGGGATCTGCACCTGCTCTCGCGCAGCGTTCCCGAGGTTGAACCCGCCGATATGAGTAAGGCGTGGAAACGGGTGCAGGAAAAATGGGAGAGAGAAGGCATTACGGCCTGGGATTTCGGAGACCTGCCTGAGAGTGTGGCCGTGGGACCTTCAACCGCGGCGTATCCGGGGCTTGAGCCCGGAGAAAAAGGGGTGAGTATCCGGCTCTTCGCGTCCCCGCAAAAGGCCGCTGCATCCCATAAGGAGGGGGTCCGGCAGCTCTTCATGCTCCATTTCTCCAGGGACCTGCGGTTCCTTAAGCAGGACCTTTCCCTGAAGGGCACAGAGTGTCCCGGCGCAGCATATTTCGGGGGCGCCCCCCGCGTAGAAAAGGCCCTGTATGAATGTCTCCTCAGGATGCTCTTCCAGAAGAACATCCGCACCCGGGAAGCATTCGGGGAACACGCGCTTGGCATACGCAACTCCATGGTTGCCAAAGCACGGGAACTGCGGGACCAGGCCCTGAAAGTGCTGGATGCCTACCATGAAACACGCTCGGCCCTGCACAGGATCGAGGGCAGCAGCAGGGAGAACAAGGCCGTCATGGAGCTGTGCGCGCTGGTGCGGGAGGAACTGCAGGCCCTGGTGCCGGAGAATTTTCCGGAGATTTATTCGCCGGATCGCCTCGATCACCTTCCGCGCTATTTGAAGGCCCTTGAGATGCGTGTGGAAAGAGGGGCCTACGATCCCGTGAAAGACCGGAAAAGGGCGGCCGAGGCCGAGGCATTCGTTGAAGAGGCGGAAACGATGAACCGGGACGCCGTGACTTCAGGTTCTTCCATGGAGAAGAAAGAGGCCCTCGAAGAGCTCCGGTGGATGATCGAGGAATTCAAGGTGTCCCTTTTCGCCCAGGAGTTGAAGACGGCCTTTCCGGTTTCCCCGAAGCGCCTCAGGAAAAAAATCGACGAGATCAAGAGGATGGTATGAAGAGAGGTTCCATGCACCTGTCGTTAATCGGCATGGCAGGATCAGGCAAGAGTCACTGGTCAAAGAAGCTGGAAGCGGAGGGATTCAGACGTTTCTGCTGTGATGATCTGATTGCCGAAAGGCTTGGGCCGGAGCTGAAAAACCCGGATGGAACTTCCATGAGCGTTGCCGATTGGATGGGATTCCCGTATGAGAATCGATACAGTGAACGGGAGGAGCGATACCTGTCCCTGGAGGCGGAGGTAGTGCAGGAGATAATCGACTATCTGGAGAGCGGGACCGGGGGACCGCAGGAGAATATTATCGTGGATACCACAGGGAGCGTGGTCTATCTGAGAGACAGCCTGCTGGAAAGACTCTCCCGCCTGACCACGATTGTCCTGCTTGCGACACCTCCCGCTGTCAAGGAGCGGCTGCTTAACGCGTACATAGAACACCCCCACCCCATGCTGTGGAGAGGCATGTTCGACCGGAAACCGGGTGAAAGCAGGCTGGAGGCCCTTTCACGCTGCTATTCGCAGCTTTTTACCTCTCGAGAACGGTTGTACAGACGGCATGCCGCTGTAACCATAGGATATGGTGAACGGCGTAAAGAGAATTTTGGAGTCGCGGATTTCCTGGAGCTGATTGCTTACCCTTACTAAGTGTGGAACTGCTCAATTCTCCGACAGGCCTCATTCAGAACCGGATCCTCTTTCGCGAAACAGAACCTGGCGATGTTTTCTCCTGAATTATCGTGGAAGAATGCTTCACCCGGAACACATGCCACCCCCGTCTTGTTCAACAGATAGAGCGCACGTTCCTTGCTCGATTCTCCGGGAACCTTTGAGATGTCGGCCAAGACATAATACGCGCCCTGCGGAGGATAAGGATCAAGGCCTGCGGTCGACAAGGCGTTGCAGATTTTGTCCCGTTTGCGTTGGTATTCATCGGAGAGTTTTTGATAATAGCCCGGTTCCAGTTCCATCAGGCCTCTTGCCACGCCCATCTGCAAAGGAGCGGGTGCGCAGACGTATACCAGGTCATTGAAATACCCTATGGATTGCGCCCAGCGCGCATCGCATATGGAATATCCGACGCGCCAGCCGGTAATGCTGAACGTCTTGGAAAGCCCGGATATGGTTATGGTCCGTTCCCGCATCCCCGGCAGTGTGCCGGGAGAAATGTGCCGGCGTCCGTCGTACACGAAGTGTTCGTAGATTTCATCGGTGAACACAAAGAGGTCGTTGTCTTCAGCGAATTCAGCGAGGGTTTTCAGTTCTGATTCGCTGAACACCTTCCCTGAAGGGTTTGAAGGGGTATTTATGATAACGGCCCTGGTCTTCTGGGTGAGGGCTCGATCGAGATCGTCTCTGCTGAAGCTCCAATCCGGGGCGGCTGTTTTCACAAACGCGGGGACCGCCTGGGTTGCGACCAGGGTCTGCACATGATACCCGTAATACGGCTCAAAAAGAATGACTTCGTCACCGGGATCGAGGACGGACAGACAGACACAAAAAAGTGCGCCGGTGGACCCGCTGTGCACGACCACCTCTGTTTCAGGATCAGCGGCAAAACCGGTATACCATTTGTGCTTATGGGCAATGGCCTTTCGAAGCTCGGGCAATCCATCGTAGCGCGTGTAGACATTATAGCCTTTGTCTATTGCTTCCTTGGCAGCCGCCACGACCTCACGGGGCACTTCCAGGTCGCAGACTCCCTGTGACAGATTTATCCCGCCGATTCGATCGCACACAATAGACATATTGCGGATTTCAGACTGCAAAACCCACTTGTGTCGTTCACTCAGTTTTAGACTCATTCCCTACCTTCCCTTTCTTATACAATCGTTGGGCCGAATGCTTTTGGGGAAGTCTAGAGAAGTTGAGACATGGTGTCAATAGACAGATGGCCGCATAGTCCGGGAGTCGCCAATCTCTTTGTCCGTAAAGGATTTCGTGCTTTTCAACTTGATTTCTCTCTTGGGGGAATGATATAGGCAACAGGATGATCAGCGCATTGTCGCGGTGATTGCGTTTAACGATGATTCGGTTCTTTTATGAATCGGGGTAAAGATCAAGGAGGAGAAAAATGAGAACCAAAGAAAAGGGCCTAACGAGAAGAGAATTTATTGGAAAAACGGCTTTGGGAGTAGCCGCTCTGGGTGGTGCAAGCCTGATGCCGTTCGTTCCCGCCAGAGCTGCGGAACCCCTCAAGGTCGCTGTATACGGAGGGTTTTTCAAAAAGGTACTCGACAAGGAACTCTTTGCTCCTTTCCGAAAAGAGACCGGCATCGCTGTTGAATCACAGGGTGAACCCACCGGACCGGTAATGCTTCAGCAGATCCGGAGTGCCGTCAAAGCGGGAAAGGCGCCGGTGGACGTGGCGATCTTTTCTGTAACCGCGGTTTTGCGGGGCATGAAGGAAGGGCTTTGGGCGCCTTATCCGGACGCGGAAATTCCGAACATGAAGTATCTGGCCAGCCCGTTCGTCCGCAAAGACATGCAGGGTCGGTTAGTAGGGATCGGTGCCCTGTCCTGGTATATAACCCTCGTTTACAACACCAACGTGATTAAAAACAACCCTGATTCCTATAAGGCGTTCTGGGATCCGAAACACAAGAATCAGTTGGGACTGCTCAAGCTTGTTGACAACAGTTTCCTGCTGGAGATCACGGCCACGACGTACTTCGGGGGGAAGAAGATACTGAAAACGAAAGATGGAATCCTGAAAGTCATGAACAAGCTCAAAGAGCTGAAACCAAACGTCAAGATGTGGTACGAAAGCGAAGCGACATTTGAGCAGGCCCTCAAGACAGGTGAAGTGCCGATGGGGCAGTTGTACCATGATGTCACGTCTGTTATGGCCAGCAAAGGCGCACCGGTAAAGAGTGTGTTTACCAAGGAAGGCGGTGTGCTGGACCATGGCGAATGGATGCTCTTAAAGACCAGCAAGAAGGCCAAAGAAGCGTATGCCTTCGTTAACTACTGTTGCGATCCAAAGGTCCAGGACCGGGTGAGCGTGGCTCTCGGTACATCACCGACCGTAAGCCAGCAATATCTCTCCCTTTCGAAGAAGCAGTACACGGCGATTGCAGGCCCCGGCCCTGAGGCTGCCATTACTCCCGATTACGAGTTGTACACCGGGGATATGGAGACCTGGGTGAAGGAAAAGTGGAACGAGATGATCATGAGCTAATGCCCGTCCACAGATAGAATTTGGGCACGAGCGAGTTTCCAATCCAGAAATGAGATATTTTTTTTGCAAGATCAAGGAAATCAAGGGATTACGCGGAGACGTGCTTTGGTACGTCGCACAAGTGATCCCGCAGATTGACGCAGAGACTGTGAAAAATAGCCATTTATGGATGGAAACCAGCTAAGGAGATGAGGGGCTGGGAGGCCCCCCAGGTTTCATGGGAAGCGTTGAATTATTGAATCTGACCAAAACATTTCCGCCCAACATCCGTGCCGTGGAAAATGTAAAACTGTCTATTGAAGAAGGTGAGTTCATCACCCTTCTCGGCCCCAGCGGATGCGGCAAAACTACCACATTGCGTCTTGTGGCGGGACTGGAAGAGCCGTCCGGCGGGCAGGTTCTCATTGACGGCAACGATGTGACGGAGCTGCCCGCATACCGCAGAGACATTGGTATGGTTTTCCAGTCCCTGGCCCTTTTTCCTCATATGGATGTCTTCGGGAATATCGCTTACGGCATGCGTATCCGCAACGCCTCAAAAGCGGAAATACATCATAAGGTGGAAGATCTTCTCCAACTGGTCAAGCTTCCCGGAATAGAAAGGAGGAAGATCGTCCAACTCAGCGGCGGGCAGCGTCAGCGTGTGGCCTTTGCCAGGGCCCTGGCCATGAATCCGTCTGTTTTTCTTCTCGACGAACCCTTTGCAGCTCTGGACAAGAACCTCCGGGAAGAAATGCAGATCGAGCTGAGGAAGCTGCAAAGACGGATCAAGATAACCACCATCTTTGTAACCCATGATCAGCGGGAGGCCATGTCCATGTCCGACCGGATTGTCGTTATGAATCAGGGCCGGATTGAACAGATCGGGCCTCCCCAGAATATCTACCTGAATCCTGCGTCGACGTTTGTGGCACATTTTATCGGGACCACAAACCTGGTATCAGGTACCGTTAAAGAGGCTACGGGGAATGAAGTTACACTGATGACGGGGGCAGGAGTCTTCTCGACCGCAAGAAGCGCCTCGGCGGTGGGAGTCGGACAGGAGTGTGTTGTTTCAATTCGCCCTGAATCGGTCCGGCTGAGCAGGGAGTCGAATGGTGCGGAGAAAGATGGTTTTGCCGGAACAATCGCCCTGAAGCGTCACGTGGGAGAACTCATCGAGTATTACGTCAATACGCAAATGGGACAGGAAATCATCGCCTCCTATCAAACCGGACGCCCGGAATTCAGCGAGGGGGAGAAAGTGCGGGTGACGTTTGACGCGCAGGCCTGCCGTATTCTTGATAAGGATTAGTCATGAAGGGCAGGGGAGGCGGTCTCAGATATTTACTCATATACCCTCTGGGGATGCTGATTATTTTCTTTCTCATTCCCTTGGGCATGCTTGTTGTTATCAGCTTCTATCACCACCCGCCCGGAGGATTTTACGTACCCGCGTTCAGCCTGGAAAACTATGTACGGTTCTTTTCAAAATCCCTCTACCTGTTAAGACTCGCGTTTACCGTCGAAATTTCCCTGCTCACCGCGGCCCTTTGCCTGATTCTTGGATATCCGTTTACCTTCTATCTGACGCGCATGGCAAAAAGGAAGCGGTTCTACATCATTCTGGTAATCAGCACCCTGTGGCTCTCTTATATTATTCGGAGCTACGCCTGGACCGTCCTTCTTTCCAGAAATGCCGGGATCAGCAATCTCTTCGTATGGCTGGGACTGCTCAAGCATCCGGCAAGTTATACGCCCGGATTGCTGGCAGTCATTATCGGCTTGGTTTACGTATTTTTGCCTTTCATGATCCTCACCCTCTACGGCAGCCTCAAGAGCATCAATGCGGAATATGAAGAGGCATCGTTCAGTCTGGGGGCCGGTCCCTTTAAAACATTCTGGAATATCGTGCTCCCTCTCTCGAAAGACGGCATTGTCTCCGGTTCGCTGCTGGTTTTTATCCTGACCATGGGCGCGTATGTTGTGCCGTCCATACTGGGCAAACCGCATCAGTGGACCCTGGCCATCATCATCGGCGATCAGGCAACCTATGAATCCAATGTGCCCTTTGGGGCCGCCATGGCCCTTATCCTGATGATTATTGCGGTAGGGATCATCTGGCTCATGTCCAGGCTCTCGGGGACAAAGGGGTTATCGGTGGGAACCGGAAAAAAATGATGAGGCGGAACAAAACCGGAAAATACCTGTTGGGGAGCGGATTCGGCCTTATTGTGCTCTTCCTGATCCTGCCCTTGTTGATCGTGATCGCCGTCTCCTTCACTTCGGATATCTTCATGACCTTTCCGCCCAAGGGCCTGTCATTGCAGTGGTATCGCCAGTTCCTCGTCATGTCCGACTGGCGCGAGGCCATAAAGAACAGCATTATCATCGCCAGCGGTACTGCCGTTCTTTCAACATCCATCGCCCTGGTGATGGGGTTTGTGCTCGCTCGGTTCAATATTCGATTCGGCGCCCTCATCAAGACGCTGGGAATGATGCCTTTCCTGCTTCCGCCGGTGATCATAGGGATTGCATTCATGGCGTTTTTCTACGCCGTAGGTTTTTCCGGAACCCTGCTGAATGTCGTAATTGCTCACGGCATTTTCTACAGCAGCCTGCCGCTGATGCTCATCTCTGTCGGATTCGAGTCGGTGAACAAGGAACTGGAAGAGGCCGCAATGAGCCTGGGTGCGACCGAACTGAGGGTGTTGTCCACGGTTACCCTTCCCTTGATTCGGAATGACATCTTCGCAGGAGCGCTGTTTGCCTTTATCCTTTCCCTGAACGAATATTTCATTGCCTTTCTGGTTGCAGGATTCACGGTGACAACGCTGCCCATAAAGATTTTTTCTTCTCTGCGGTATTCCTACTCGCCGACCATCGCAGCGGTATCCGTTTTCTTCATCATCATTACTACGCTGGTGGTTATCCTCATCGACAGGTTGACCGAAGGAATCTGGGATTAGACCTCCGGAATTACGAGGATAGGCACAAATCAGCCACATGCCTGCCTATTGCCAATGAGGCGGTGAGGGCCGGGCTCTCCATTCCCAGGAGGTGTATGCAATTGGGAAACAGGGTATCTCGTAAAATGAGAAAATCGGATTGATGCTTTATGAGACCCAGAATACCGGTATGGCCGTTGTAAAGATCGTCTTTTCTGATTGCGGGGAAGAATTTTTTTATCGCGCTGTAGAACCGTGAAGGTTCCAGAGAATTGCGGTAGTCTTCAGGATCGCTCACCTCGGTAAAGATCGGGCCTACGAGTACCTCCTTTGCAACAACCGTATTGCCTCTCTCATCCGGTCCCACTTTCGGCGTCAGGTGCGCCCCGAGATCAAGGAAGCTTCCCCCGTCCGGAAGCTCAAGGAGAACCGGAGGAGGATAGATGTTGCCGTTGATGAAAAGGTCGCGCCTGCTGTTGAACTGACAGTATTCACCCCTCAGATACTGTTTCTCATAAGGGAGATCGGGATTGATCATCCCGGCGACATCCAGTGAATGGAGACCCGCAGCATTGATCAAAACCTCGCAATCCACGCTCCATCTTTCCGAGTCGGCACCTGCCTGCGCAACATCCAGTGAGAAAGAAGTCCGGTTCGGTTCAATTCCTTCAACTTTACAGCCTTTCATCAGCAGGCCCGGGGTATCATGCAGGGCGGTTGCGGCCTGGTGAAGTCTTGCCGCGTAGACCGAAGGGTCAAAAACGCCGGATTGCGGAATGTAGAGAGCGGATCTCAGTTCTATACACGGCTCAAGTTGTTTTCCCCTTTTTGCCGTTACCAGCTCAACATCTCTGAGGCTGTTTTCTTTTGCGCGTTTGAAATATTCTTCAAGTGTTTCTTCTTCTTTCTCGCTGGTTGCGGCCATGAGTTTGCCGGTCCGTTTATACGGAACGGAATTTTTTTCCAGAAATTCATAGAGGAGTCCCGCACCCTCCACACAAAATCGGGCCATAAGAGAACCCGGCTCATAGAGAAACCCGGCGTGAATGACGCCGGAATTGCTTCCGGATTGTTCTCTCCCGAATCCGATGTTTTTCTCGAAAAGGACAATATCCCTGACGCCGTTTTTCAGAAGGTTATAGGCAACGGACAATCCGAGGACGCCGCCGCCGATTATTGCGACTGATATTTTGTGGTTCATTTTACCAGGTTCTCTCTGAGCAGCTTCCGGGTGGCTTCTGATGCATCCCGCTCCGGGGGAAGAGACTCAGTCACGGTATTTGACTCCCGGGAGAATGCAGAGCAGTTCGAAGAGCAGATTCGCCCCGACAAGTGCCGTGTTGCCGGAAGTGTCATAGGGAGGCGACACCTCAACCAGATCTCCTCCGACCACGTCAAGGCCGCGGCAGCCCCGGATAATCTCTATGCCCTGGCTGACGGTGAGCCCCCCTATTTCCGGGGTTCCGGTCCCGGGAGCGAAAGCCGGATCGAGGCCGTCGATATCAAAACTGACATAGACAGGCCCATCGCCAAGCTGTTCCCGTACCTCGTTCATCAAAGGAGCAAGAGACTTGTACCAGCACTCTTCAGCCTGCACCACACGGAATCCAACGCTCCTGGGCCAATCGAAATCAGCCGCGGTATATCCTGTTCCGCGAAGTCCGATCTGGACGACTCGTGCAGGTGCCAGCAGTTTCTCTTCCACGGCCCTTCGGAAAGGAGTCCCGTGTGCAATCTTCTCCCCGAACATCTCGTCATTGACATCTGCGTGGGCATCCACATGTATCAACCCCAGTGGTCCGTACCTCCTGCTCACCGCCCTGAGGATGGGCAGTACGATTGTGTGGTCCCCACCCAACGTCAAGGGTATACAGTCAAAAGCCAGGATATCATTATAGGCGTTTTCAATTATTTCCAGGGATTTTCGGAGGTTGAATGTGTCGATGGCCACATCTCCCGTGTCCGCAACCATCAATGAATCGAAAGGCGCGGCACGGGTGGCCATGTTGTAGGGCCGGATCATGGCGGATTCAGCCCGTATTTGCCGGGGTGCAAGACGCGCTCCCGGACGGTTCGACGTTCCTATGTCCAGAGGTACACCTTTAAAACAGACATCCAGATTCTCGGCATTCTGCTGCGTGGGGAGCCGCATCATTGTGACCGGCCCGCCGAATCTGGGCATCTCATTGCCTCCGAGAGGCTGATAAAATGATTTTGTCATACTAGCTTCCTTCCTCGGGCCTCCTATCAGAAATCGACCTGGTCGAGTCCCTTGAGTCCGAGTATCTTTCTTCCTTCTTCGGGCGTAGCAGGTTCCAGGTCCAATTCACGCGCGATCCTGATAATTTTTGTCACCTGTTCGGCATTGCTCTTGGCCAGGGTCCCCTTGGAGAGGTACAGGTTGTCCTCCAGCCCTACTCGTGCACTGCCGCCGAGGAGAAAAGACTGGGTCCCCATGGCAAACTGATACTTGCCGGCAGCGCAGACCGAGAACTCAAAGTCTCCGATCGCCCCTTTGGCCGTGTCTATCAGGAACATGAGGTTCTGGGGCGTGGCCGGAATGCCGCCCAGAATGCCCAGCACGAACTGGAGGTAGACGGGTTTCTTGACCCATCCGGCCTGAATTGCAAAAGCCACGTTATTGATCATGCCAACGTCATAAATTTCAAATTCCGGTTTCGTGTTCGTCTTCTTGAAGGTCTCCAGGAACTGGCGCATGGTCTTGAAGGTGTTCGGGAAGATAAAGTCTTCCGTCAATTCGAGATAGTGTCTTTCCCAGTCGTATTTCCAGTCCTTGAATTTGTCTTTCACATGAAAAAGGGCGAAGTTGAGGGAGCCGGCATTGAGGGAGGCCAGTTCGGGCCGCAGGGTCGAGGCGACCTGCACCCGCTTTTCAACCGGTTCTCCGAGCCTGCCCCCGGTCGTGGTGCAGAGAATGATATCGCAGTGCTTTTTAACCTCGGTTGCTATCTCCCGGAAGATCTCCTGGTCCGCGTTGGGGACGCCGGTTTCCGGATCCCGCACGTGAAGATGGGCGACCGTTCCCCCTGCATCATGAACCGCGAGAATCTCGTCGATAAGCTGCTTTGGCGTAACGGGCAGATAGGGGGACATGGTGGGGGTGTGAATGGCCCCCGTGACCGCCGCGGTAATGATGACCTTGTTCTTCAATTCTTTTCGCATGTTCTTTGAACCTCCATTTCCTGCCCGCGTGATTTTGTCAAGCGCATTCAGTTTTATTCATTTTCCAGCGGAGGAGAAAGGGGAGTGCCGGTGGTCATGCCAGGGGAACTCCCGGATTTCGGGACTGCCATATTCAGCACGACAACACTCCCGACAATCATGGCTCCACCGGTCCAGAAGTGCCAGGTTACCGGATCCCCCAGAAAACATATCCCCGCTATGGATGTAAACAGGGTCTCGCTGCTCAGGAACAGGCCGCCCTCCCAGCTCCTGCAATACTTAAAGCCCTGGTTCATCAGGAGCTGGGCTCCCAGGAAGATGAGAACCATGATGAGAACCAGGAGAGAGCTTCCTGCTGAAGCGGGAAGCCTCGGGCCGGCAATAAACGCAGGAAAGGCCATCACGCCGCCCACGAGACAGAAATAGAAATAGATGATAACCGGTCCGTTGTTTTCCCTGAGCTTCTTGATGAGGCAGACTGCAATGCCTGCAAACATGCCCGCGAGGAGGGCGATGACCTGGCCCAGGAGATTTCCTTTCGGGCTGAAATCCAATAGGATCGCCACTCCCGCCAGGGTCCCGAATATACAGACCACCTGCAGTATCGAAATCCGTTCGTTGAAGATGACGGCCGAAAACAGAGCGGCAAAGGCAGGAAAAGAATAGAGAATGACGATCGCGGAGGAGAGAGGCAACAGCTGGATCGCGCAGACAAGTGCGAGAAACGCCATGGCGCCGCTGATGCCCCTGACGATGAGCAGTCTTGTATTGCTTCCCTTGAACAGGTTTCCGAACCACCCGAAGAGAACAAGCATGAGTACGATGCCGCCTCCGAAACGGAAAAAGGCGATGTCCCATACCCTGAATGCGGGTCCGATCATTTTGATGATGACGTCCGTGACGGCGAACAGCAGGGCGGACCCGATCATTAGGGCGGGACCTTTGATCACGGATGAGGGGAAACGCCGGGTTTGCAGGGCGGATGAAAGACGGTTTGCAGGCATATTTCTTGCAATTCCCTCGTCGTAGCGCTTGGCCTTGAAAATCCAGATAGCAAGGCTATGTAAGAGAAAAATTCTGCTTATAGTGTGCCAACATCCGGAATAAGTCAAGACCCATAACTCAAAGAAAATCAAGCCCTGCGGACCCGGGTGTTTCTAGTTTCGGCTTGACTTGGGAAATGCGTTATTTCAGAATTCGTGCGAGAACATCCAGGCAAAATTGCCACAGTCCTTGTCGGTTTTCAACAGATGCCGGTACGGAAATGACCTGAGGGAGGCGAAGAGAATGTTCAATGCGGAGAAGGTGCTGGGAGGCATGTTGTTGCGCGGTTCGCGCCGCAGAGGCGGCATAGGCGGCATACTTTCAGGCGGCGGCGTTGCGCTTGGTCTCATAGGTGTGGCAATGGCCGCGGTTGAACAATACATGGATAAATCCCAGCCCGGAGACCGCCCCGCCCCGCCGCCACCTCCTCCTCTTGCCGCAGATTCAACGGATCTGGCCCCGCCTCCGGCACCGGCAGAGGCCCCACCCGGACCAGGAAAAGTACATCCGGAGGCGCTCCTGCTGATCCGGGCCATGATTGCCGCTGCGAACGCGGACGGGAAGATCGACCAGCAGGAGAGGGACAGGATAATCAGCCGGTTGCGGTCGGTTCAGCTTACCGGGGAGGAGCACGCTTTTGTCGTAGCTGAACTCGGGGCACCCAAGGATCTGGACGGGATCGTAGAACAGGTAACATCCGGGGATCTGGCCAGGCAAGTCTACGCGGTATCGCTGCTGGCCATTGAGGTGGACACGGAAGCGGAAAAGGCTTACATGGGTACCCTCGCCGGGCGTCTCGGCCTGGACAAGGCTGCTGTGGATGAAATCCACCACCAACTCGGCGTTGAAAGGGGATGACAAATGGCACAATGGTACCTCAGCTATGATGGAAATCAGGAAGGGCCC
>CAZEGG010000055.1:0-13670 GCA_964511755.1 uncultured Desulfobacteraceae bacterium
CTCGTCAACGGCAGATTTATAGATGGTCGTGCACCCCGTAAGCAGTATTCCTAAACTTAGAATAATGAAGAAATTCCAGTTGAGTTTTTGCATGCCAATTTCCCCCTTTATCTGGCAACCGATGATACCAGGTCTTGCATTATATTGGAATCCTTAATCAAATCAGACTCTGAATATTCGGTTATTGACAATATAGTCGTTGATTAAGTCCAGCTCGGGGTCAAGGACTTGGATAACGTAGAATTAACCGGAGCGGCGGTGCTGCCTCAACTCCCTCATCAACTCACAGAGCAACCTCCCAACCTCCCATCGCCCCGTCCTTCATCGCGGCGCAGTCACATCGCCTGCATAGCTTGTCAGGCAGCGTGTCTGAGAATGCTTGATTCACATCACGCCCGCGACCACTCACCTCACACCTCACCCAGAAAATAATTAAAGAATATCCTCCCCGCTTCAATTGAAGGGCCTCCGGCTACAATTTCGCTAACATCACAATTGCTTCTTTCCAGTAGCTCCCTATCCTGAAGAAAGGCCCTGTCGCCCGCCTCTTTGTCAAATTCCGGATGGAACTGTGTCCCCACTATCCTTTGCCCACGATTAATATATGCCTGGATCTCGGTATGTGCGTTAGTCGCAAGCAGTTCCGAGCCCTCAGGCATCTCGGTAACTTCATCGAAATGCATCTGCCAAACAACTTCTGTCTCTCCTACACCCAGAATGCTCCTGCCATAACTTGTGAGTGTCACACTGCGCCATCCCGCTTCAAGTCCATTGGGAGATGATCGAACTGCACTTTCTCCAACTAATGCCAGGCAAACAAGTTGATGACCATAACAAATACCAAACTGCGAAACTCCTTTGTCTCTGGCGCTCCGTATATAGTCCACAGCTTTCGAGGTAAATGGTGCAGTTTTGGTGATTGAGAGTGCAGACCCTGAATGAATCACATGTGTGAAGTCGCGGCTGATTAACTCATCAGGAAAAGATCTTTCAGTGTCAATATACAATGCTGAAACTTGTGTATCCGCCGGTAGCCAGCGCTTGATCGCCGGCGTCTCGTCTCTGGCCACAGAATAGTCAAGTATCAAGACTTTTTTTGGGCGCATCCCGATAATCCTCTGTTTCTCGTTTCAATGACCGACCTGGCACCCCAATGCCGAGTTGGCCGGCAGGTTCTCCGTGATAGCGGGCGATCTTTGCCTGGTTATCGCGGAGGTTCTGCAGGTCGAACGTTTAGTTCCCGAGGCGCGAAGCGACGCGGGAACCGCTGATTAACGCTGCAATTTGCCCTGATATTCGAAGGGAGTCAATATCATCAGGCAGGCCATTATCCGTATGTTCTTTTTTGACCATATTTCCATAATCCTTTTGCCATGCAAATGTCAAGGATACCAAATAAAGTCATTAATTCAGAGTCAGGGCCCGTACTGATCAGATCGAAAAGCACGCATGTGGAAATGAGGTCACTCATTCCCACCGGCGGTGCAAGCTTGAGCGAACGCGGTGCTGTTGAATTGTCGATTTTGAGCATCTCTTTCTGAGCAATAATTCTTATTCATGTCGAGTAAAAACCGGGTCATCACCGGATTCCGGCTTCCGCAGGAATGACAAGTCGCTTCGAAACATCCCAACTTTTTCTTCACCTGCTTCCCCGTCCTGTTCCAGATCGAGACGGGGGAGCGAGGAAGTTCAGGATGTCCCCGAATTCGGCAAAGGGGGTGATCCGGTATTTAAGGATTGCTTTCGCGGTGAGGGTGTGGTGTACAATAGAAGTTCACGAGTGACCATTCTCTGATTTCCGGACCTTTTCCACAGAGGGAAACCATGAAGCAGCCTTCCTATGATGTATTGGATCGCGATCAAGCCTCGGAGAGGTTCGACTTCCGAAATCTTCACCCGAAGATCCTCGTAGGTACGGCCAGCGACAGGTATGCCGGGTGGATCGGCCAGATCTATACCAGAGAGCGATACGCGGGCAGGACCAGCCGCCGGACCAAAAAGGTCGGTGGAAAATCGTTCGTGGAGGAGACCCTGCCGGTTGACAGCGTTCGAGAGTATTTCGAGCACTTTTCCGTGCTTGAAATCGACTATACCTTTTACTCACCGCTGCTGGACGACGGCGGGAAGCCCAGCCGAATTCATCACGTGCTCCAGCAATACCGTCGGAACATGCAGGCGGAGGCCCGCGTGGTTTTGAAGGTCCCCCAGATGATCACCGCTCAGAAGGTGCACCGGGGCGGGGCATACGTCCGGAACGAAACCTACCTGAATCCGGAAATATTTATCACACGCTTTTACGAGCCTGCCATCGGCATACTGGGACCCGCATTCAGCGGGATGATCTTCGAACAGGAGTATCAGCGAAAACAGGACAGGATGCCGGTAAAGCGAATGGCGGAGGACCTGGACAGGTTCTTTGAAGCCGTTCCCGAGGACAGCCGGTACCATATTGAGCTGCGCACCGAAGCATACCTGAGCACGCCGGTTTTCGCGGTGCTGGGAAAGCATGGAGTAGGACAGGTGCTTTCCCACTGGACCTGGCTGCCGTCTTTGAGAAAGCAGCTGGCGAAAGCGGACCGGGAGGTTTTCAATTCCGGCAGGCAGCGGCTCATCCGGCTGATGACGCCTCTCGGGATGCGCTACGAAGTTGCCTACGCCAAAGCTCACCCGTTCGACAAACTCGTGGAAGGGATGCTCCAGCGGGAGATGGTGGTGGAGACAGCGGATCTCATGAGAAAGGCGATCGAGAAAGACGTTGAAACCAGCGTTCTCATCAACAACAGGGCCGGCGGAAATGCGCCGGTCATCGCTCAGAAGGTGGTGGAGCAGTTCCTGAACTTAGAATAGCGTATACCTGCGGTGGCTTTGATGATGCCCCGTCTGCTGAATGGAGGTTGACATGAACGCGCTAAATCCCACCGACTATGCGGTCCACCTGGAACCGGACCTCAAAAACTTTACCTTCTCCGGCAGTACGGTACTGCGCGCAGAGGCGGAGGGGCCGGTCAGGGAGGTCACACTGGATATGATCGACCTGGCGGTCAGAAGCTGCAAAGTCCGGGTCGGGGAAGACTTTAAGGAGTGCCCATTCCGCGTGGACCCGGAAAAGGAGGAGCTGTGCGTCTTCCTTCCCCAGGACATGGAAGGCGTGATTGTCCTGAAATTTGATTACGTCGGATATATCAACGACAGAATGACCGGATTCTACCGAAGCCGGTACGGGGATGAGGGAAAGACGAAATATATTGCGGTGACGCAGTTTGAGGAGAGCGATGCCCGGCGGGCTTTTCCCTGCTTCGATCATCCCATAAAGAAGGCCACCTTCGACGTTGAAATGGTTGTTGAGGAACACCTCACGGCCGTCTCCAACGGTTCCGTCATCCAGGAAAAAGACCTGGGGAACGGGAAGAAATGGGTGAAATTCGAACGCACCCCCAGGATGTCCACTTACCTTGTTTTTTTCGGCGCCGGCGAGTTCGAATTTATCTCAGACCCCGGCAAAGTATCGGTACGCGTGATTACAACTCCCGGCATGACGAAGTATGCACGATTTGCGCTCGACTTCGCCGGGAAATCCCTCCAGTTCTGCGAATCCTATTATGATGTAGCCTATCCCCTCTCAAAACTCGATCTTCTCGCGATTCCCGACTTTGCGGCCGGCGCCATGGAAAACTGGGGCGCCATCACTTTTCGAGAAAATCTGCTTCTGCACTTCCCGAATATCACGTCCAGGGCAGGCGAAGAGAGGATATGCGAGGTGATCGCCCATGAAATGGCCCACCAGTGGTTCGGAAACCTGGTGAGCCCGTCCGATTGGAAGTATCTGTGGCTGAACGAGAGCTTCGCAACCTACTTTGCATACGGTACCGTGGATCACTACTATCCGGAATGGGACATGTGGGCCCTTTTCCTCCGCGGACAGACCGAACAGGCCTTACACCGGGATGCCCTCCACGAAAACTTCTCCATTGAAATTCCAGGAGGGGCTCATGTCGTGATCAACGCGAGCACCGCCCCTATCATCTATAATAAAGGGGGAAGCATCCTGAGGCAGATCAAGGGATACCTGGGTGAGGATTATTTCCGGGACGGTCTCAGGTTCTATTTGAGAACGAATCAGTATGGATGTGCGACCAGCAGCCAACTCTGGGAAGCCCTGGAAGAGGTATCCAAAATACCGGTCATCCGCATGATGAAAAGCTGGATCGAGCAGCCGGGCTTTCCCCTGGTCAAAGCACAAAAGAGCGGAAACGCCCTCCTGATGTCACAGAAGAGGTTCACCTATCTTCCTAACGACTCGCGCCAGACCTGGGTCGTTCCCATCCAAGTGCAGATCTTTTATGAAAACGGGGAAACGGCATCCAAGACGACCCTTCTTGAGGGACCGACGGGCACCCTGGATATGGGCCCGGGTGTGAAGAGCTATAAAGTGAATGCGGGCCAATCGGGATTTTTCAGGGTTAAATACCTCGAGGCAGGAGCCCTGCAAGAGCTTGGCGGAAAGGTGCTGCGAAAAGAGCTCGTTCCCGAGGACAGGTGGGGACTGCAGAATGACCTCTTTGCCCTTGTGATGGGAGGTGAGGCGACGATAGATCAATACCTGGACTTCTTAGACTGGTACAGGGATGAAGACGCCTTTCTGCCTCTCAGCAGTATCGCGGGAAATCTTTTTCGCGCCTACCTGGTAGTCGAGAACCCTAAAAGGGAGCGCATCAGGACGAAAGGGAAGAGTTTCATCGAAGAAGTCCTCGGAAGACTGGGGTATGAACCGGCACCGGCGGAAAAACACAACGTGTCCGCCTTGAGGGATCAGGCGCTTTGGGAAGCGGTCCTCTATGGCTCTAAGGAAGTGGAAACCTTCGGGCTCGACGCATTCTCTTCCCTTAAGAAAGGCGCCGCCGTCCATCCTGATATCATGAAGAGCGTCCTTCAAATCGGTGCACGGCAAGGCGGAGAGGAGGCCTTCGACTGGTGTCACACGCGTCTGCAATCCACGGAAAGTGAACATGAGCGGATGAATATCCTGACGGCTCTGGGCTGTTTCAAGGCAAAAGAGATGATCGAAAAGGTCCGGGAATACGTCCTTGAAAAGGTTCCTGACCGGAACAAATTTATTCCCCTGGTCTCGCTGGCCGCAAACCCACATGCTCTGCCCGACATGTGGGAATGGTACGTTTCCCGTGTCAAGGAACTCGAACGGTTCCATCCCATCCATTACGAAAGGGTCATCCTTGCCGTTGTCCCTCTGAGCGGCTTGGGCAGGGAAACGGAGGTGGAGGCTTTCTTCGAAAAGTACCTGCGGGAAACGGAAAAGGCAAGGGACGTCATAAAGCTGTCGCTTGAATGGCTGCGTATTTATTCCGCAATGAGAAAGCGCGCTGGGCTTCTTTGATCCGCCAGCCTCCGTCTCGGGCTGCCCAAGGAAGCCGGTCAGATCGAAACAGGGGTTACTGGCGGCTGAAACGGGGGTCGTTTTCCGCCCATCTCTCTTGCATCTCGAAAAGCGGCACTGTGTGGTTGTAGGCGACTCCCTCCACCGTCGGCTTTTCCCTGTATCTTCGCCCCAGTCGCCGCAGAATTCTTGTCCAGAGCGTCTTCCAGGTCATCTTATGGATCGTAATTTCCGGGGTAACGCCTCTCGGCCCGGGTCTATTTGTCTCCAGGCCGATAATCACCTTTTTATGGGTGTGATGCCTCGTGTTGTAGCGCCTCGCCGCGTCAACCACATACCGCGCCACCCCGCTCACGCCGTCTTCCCCGACGTCATTGTTGCGGTAGGACATGACGGCGACGCTGTCCGTCAAGCGGATGACCTGGTCCGCAATAGTGCCCTCAAATCCATCAAAGACAAATCTGAACGGCTTCCTCCCGGTGCGGCGCTTTTTGGCAGGGATGTTGTACCAGAAGGGAATGGCGGCTTCCAGTTTGAGCCTCCTTCCCATTTCTTCATTATAGTCGTCCACGAGCTCACGCTGATCCTCGATTTCCGCGACATATTGAGGGCCGATAACCCTGAGATCTGTGGGACGCGTAGTTCCGGACCCGGTAAACTCGTAGTAAGGCTCGATATCGCTCTGTATCCCTGCAAAGGCTGCATCGGGATGGATTTCATTGTGACGGAGTATCGCCTTCACGATGGCGTTTGCCTTCGCATGATTCTCAGTTCTTGCGAAAGAGGGCTTCCCAAAAAGGGCATAGACTTCGATGCCTTTCTGCTTCGCCCGACGCACGAACCCGGCAAGATTGGATTCGTTGTAGGTCAATCTCCCGCCCATGGCCCCCACCTGCAGATAAAGTCTGTTGATGCCGCATCTAGCCAACCGCTTGAAATAGGCGCGGCTTTCGGACGAGTGGATGTGAAGAATCCTCTTATTGAAATAGTCCGCCCCCTTTCCTTCCCGCTTTGCCCACTCCCACGCCGCCACCACAGGTTTGTCAGGTATGGCGAGGCTTTCGGGATATTGTCTCACTTGCGGGTTTGAGAGTGAACGTGTCATGCTCAGGGAAACAGGCAAAGCAGGGGTCGCAGGCGATGGGGGAAAAGGGGAAGGAAGACCCCGGGAGGCAGGAACGGCCAGGGAATGGAAAAGAAAGGCAAACGCGAAAGCCACCAATATGGGGAGAGCGGTGAAAGAGGTCTTCCTCGCACACCGGACAAAAGGTCTCACTTTCCGTTTGAGTTCGAGCATCCTCATGTGGTTGTGGGGGCGCGGGATGACGCGGTCGGCAAAACGACCCAGCGCCTAGGAGTCTGAAATTTCTTTACATTCGGCTCATCTCGCTGTCAAGAACAAAGATGATGTCCCGAATGACGGAATCTCTGTGGGTATTCAATGCAGAATCCGTGCCAGGAGCCCGCTTTGAGATGAGGTCGGAAACGTTGCCGCGAGCCGCAGGCAGGCATTGACCGCTGCCGGCGCCTCCGGAGCGCCGGCTTTCCGGGCCGGATGGTGGAAGAAGGGGTCGGCTGTAGGCCGTTGTTCTGCCGCGCGTGTAGTAACGCAGCTCTACTGCAGAACAGCGATGCACTCAATTTCCACCCGTGCGCCAAAGGCCAGTCCATTGGCACCCAGGGCACTTCGCGCGGGCAAGTGCTGAGGAAAATAGGTCACGTAGACCTCGTTCATCCTTGTCCACTCGCTCATGTCAGCCAGCATCACCGTGGCCTTGATAACATGGTCGAGCGAAGAGCCGTATCGCTCCAGTGCGGCTTTCATGTTCTCCATCGCCTGCCGCGTCTCCGGTGCGATGCCGCCGGGAACCAGCTTCATGGAACTGTCGATTCCAATCATTCCTGACAGGTAAAGCATGGAACCGACGCGTACCGCTTCAGAAAACGGCAGCCCTTTCAGTTGATCGGAAGTGAGATATTCAATGTCCGGTCTTGTCTGAGCATCCATTTCAAGCCTCCTATTGTCAATGGGTTGGCGATCCATACGTTCTCACAAGTCGTCAGGCATTGCAGAAATCCCTTCTCTTGGGGTTCCTCGTGATTTGCTTCGAAAGATCCTAACCGCAATATGGACATGGGGCTCTTCCATCATACCCCGACACCCAGAAGAACCCGCAGAACGAGACCGAGCAGAAAGCTCAAGCCTGCAATGCCGAGACTGAGGATAGCCATTTCGGCAAAACGCTTCTTAAAGGGCTGATCCATAGCCACGGATATGTAGAAATTGAACAACGCAATGATCAGAACGGCCATCGAGAGCGTGCATGCCAGCGACACGTAATAGTTGCCCAACACGAGATAGGGCACAATAAGGAGAACGACAGTTATGACATACGTTGTCCCGGTGTAGACCGCGGCTTTCAGTGGTTGCCGGGCGGCCGATTCCGTCTTGGTCGAGAGGTATTCCGATGCCGCCATCGACAGGGCCGCGGCAATACCGGTGATGGAGCCCGTCAGAGCAATCAGCCGGGTGTTCTGGAGAGCCAGCGTAAATCCAGCCAGCGCCCCGGTGAGCTCGACCAATGCATCATTCAGCCCGAGCACCACGGAGCCGATGTACTGCAGCCGTTCTTCATCCAGCATGCCGAGCAGCGCGTTTTCATGCTCATTCTCCTCTTTGGCGATGGCCGTGACCTCATCAATTTCGGCAGGCAGATCAGCGTACGACTCCTGAGCCGCCACCTCGCCGCGCTCCATCAGCTTCGTTCCGAAAGTGAGGCCGAAGAACCGGGCAATCCAGCAGAATATCCGGACCTTGGTCCAATTCACCTGCGCTTCCTCGGCCGTGTAGCCCTTCCATTGCTCGTAGTGCCTCTTCTCGTCCTCAGCTATGCGTTCAAGGATGCGGCGGTTCTCCGGCGATTTCTGTGCCCTGGCCAATCGATGATAGATATGGTGCTCGGTAATCTCGTTGCACTGATAGTCCAGTAACTGTCTCTTTGTGTCTGCCGGCAACATGGTTCGTCCTTCTTCTTCAAGCCAGTATTCGGTGTCAGCCGCGCCCGTTTTCAAGCGTCGGCTGCCCGCCGGGCTCAGCCGCCAGTACCTTCGTCATCAACGCGGAACTCAACGGGCAAAGGCAAGAGAATTCCTTCGTTTGGCGAATAGCCTCGGGGGCATCCTCACGGACGCTGCGTCTATAGCCTAAGCGCTCAAAAAACCGTTCCGCCGTCATGGTAAGCAGGTAAAGCGCCGTCACCCCTCTTGATCGGGCATAGCGCTCTGCTTCGGCCACCAGCGCCTTTCCGCAGCCGATGCCGCGACAGTCCGTGGCTACGGCGAGAGAGCGGAGTAAGGCAGCCTTACCGTAGATCTCAAGGCCCACAACTCCTTCGGGGGCATGCGCAGTGCCGCACCCAAAGAAATGTTCGAGGTTCTCGGGTGAAAGGTCAGTGATCGGCAACTGACATTCCGTCAAAAGACTCATTACTTGCGGCTCCGGGGGATTGCGGAATATGTTCATCTCGTCCTCCCGTTCTTCCAGCTGACGTGACTGTCACCGGCGGGAATGGAGCGCCAGTGAATTCCCGGCCGATTGTATGCCATGCTTCGCTGAGTTTTTGCTGCTAAATTGAAATAGTTTTCCGTTCCACTCAAAATTTCCATTAGTAGTATACTTATAGTTATGTCCAGAAAAATCTGAGATTATTCCCTTCCGGAATTTGTTTGTTTTATGATTGTCCGGTAAAACTCGAACCTCCCGGATTCCAGTCAGGTCCTGTCTCTCTGCACTCCGGGGCAACCTGTCCTATGGTCGAAAGGCTTCAGCAGCGACATACGTATCAAAGAACTCCCGAAATCGTACGATCTTCCCTTCTTTGAGCGTCACCACGTGGACGAAGTCCGTTTCATAGGTTTTCCCCGTCGGTTTCGCAAGGCATTTCGTGTAGCCGATAACCGCGACAGTATCATGGTTCGAGAGAAATGTCTGTGGTTCGAGAATCAGGATCTCCTCTGACTCCTTGCCTATCTGCAGCCATTCCAAGAAGCCTGCGTGCCCATACCTCGTACCCGCCGCCGGGTTGAGCGGGTTGCCTGGTTCTCCCCACTCCACTTGCGGGTGGAGCATTGCCAGAATCCCGCTGATGTCCCTTCGTGCAAAAGTCGAATACAGCCTTTTCACTGTCTCGATATTGGCAGCAGCTGATTGTGAATTCGTTCCGTTCGCCATGAAGCCTCCCTCTGTTTTGGCAATTGTACAGCCGATCGGGTTGGTCAAGTGTCTCCCGGCCTCATTCTCCCGTTGAAACCGTGCCTGAGACCTTCACTTCATACTGGGAAAGGGGAGTCAGTGACTCTTTTCCCTAACGTATTCCCGCACCTGACTGGTGTTCCGGTGCGCTCCACACCGGTCAGGTGCAGGGATCGGTTCTATTTGGTTCCAATACAGAAGCTCTGATGAGCCTTACACCCGCATTCAAAACACTATCGCCTTTGTCATAGGCCGGATCATACGAAGAAATCCCACATCCTCCAAGGTCAAAATACTCTCTGACCATTCCGATCGCATCTTCAACAATCGCCACAGGCAGCCCACCGGGTACTGCCAAATGATTAGGTTGACCTTGATCCGTATCCAAAACATCCATGTCGATATGTAAGTAAATGCTGTCAACATGATTTTTCAGTTCACCAAGCGCAGTTCCAAGAGCCTCAAGAATGCTGGTTTCACTTTTGGACCCTGGTGACACCAACGGAATACCTGCCTGTTCAAACATCTTCCTTTCCTCGATATCCAAATCACGTGAACCCACGTGTACGACATGATTTTCGGCGACAGGGGCAAAGCCGGGAATTGTTTTCAAAAGCGTACGCCAGCATCGGCCGGCAGCCATAGCAAGGCCCATCCCATCCAGAAATCCGGTGGCAGTGGTCTCTGGAGTATTAAAATCGCCGTGTGCATCAAACCAAATTATGCCTAACCGGCCTGAGTCAATTCCCGCTATGGTACCAACGCAGCTATTGCAGTTTCCGGCAAGTACAAGAGGGAAGCGATTTTCACCTTTAGCCGATCTGACACGCGCAGCCAGGAGTCGATTGAGTTCAAACCCCGTTCCTATCTCCGTCGGTGGAGAGACCCTGTGGTCGATTTGTGAAATATTCACCTCTTCTCTTTCCAAAACAGTTTCCCGAAAACAAACGGCACCAGCAGATGAAACGCGTAATGGATGATATGTCCGAAGGTGGCAATATCAACTTCCATAAGACCAGCGAATCTTTATCCCTTTCGCACAACGCGCAGTCTCAACCCCTTCTCCCGGTCCGGCAGTGTTGCCGTTCGTTTCCGATTTGCCATATGGAACGTCCTGAATTCTCGTGTTGGCGTAACTCATGCTTCATACCCATTTCGGCATACAGCCGTGACACACCGTATTTTCGACAGGAAAATCGAGATCTCTTAATCCAAGGCGAACCCATAAATCTTTCACCTTATCCAGCTCTGTCATCCTGCCGCTTTGTGTTGCTAAATAGCGAGGACAGCATGCGCAATTATCACCGCATATTCCAAGCATGTTCATTCACAGTTCTCCTGCCGAAGAAAGTCTGAGCCGGAGTGGCCCGCAGGCCGCGATCGGTTTGAGCGGCTGGCCAGGCCGCATCTTATTCCTCTATTGATACTTTCTGAAATTATATTTCTCGGCTACTGTTGTTTTTTCCTCAGCCGGAAGAGATATGAAATATTTTTTCCAACCAGGACAGAAGTTGATATGCCAACGCCAGAATCGCCCGACAAGTGACTTTGGTTTATTATCATACTTTGCTCGGAGCTTGCAGTTGCCGCAGTTGCTTTTTGCCATCGTTCTCTCCTCTGCGAAACAGAACATCCAGGTCAAATTTGCGGGCGTAGGTTCGGGGCCCGTATTTCAGTCCTTCATTTGTTTTTTTACCGATTTGATGAAGCGCCCGAATGCTTTGTCCTTTTTTCGTTTGTCCAGATATGACATCTCGTAGTGGTCCGACTCCTTTTTGAGCTTGATATAGCTTGAATAGCGGTCTTCAGATAATTCACCATTCTCGACCGCGGCTCGAATGGCACAGCCTGGCTCGTGTTCATGGCTGCAATTCGTATATCGACAGTTCGCGGAAAGCACGACAAATTCCTCGAAACTCATGTTGACTCCATCGCCGGCACCAACAATGCCCAGCTCTCTCATACCGGGCGTATCAATCAACATCGCGCCTTGGCTGAGAACAATGAGCTGCCGGCGGGAAGTCGTATGGGGCTGTGATGCCGCCTAACGAAAAGTTCACCCGATGGGGACCCGAAAGATATTTAGCAAAAGCTATGTTCAACTCATAAGCGGCTATCGATCGAAAACAGCCGCCGCGGGTTCCCGGTCGTGTGTGAAACGCTTTGTTGTACCCTCAACCTAAAGCAGCTGCCACAGATAGAAAAACCATTACAGGTATAAAGAGAATCATGGCTTTTCTGGAAAAGAAGTGTGCCATAACTCCAGTCATTATTAAAGCTAGCAAGAACGCCCCGGTGTTCTTTAGCAAAAAGTCTAATTCCCTCTCTGGGGAAGAAAAAAACCTCTTACTCAGGAACACTAAGAATAGCCAGTTGGCAAAGAATAGAAGCGTTTTCACCTCCCTGCTCGATTGTTTGGCCTCTTTCTCCTCGGTAAGATCATTCATGCATATTTTCCCATTTCATGCCGATGTAATCGTTGGAGCTGAGACGCGGGAAACGCGTCAGTGTTTACCTGTCGATCTCCAGCGATTTGTCAGTGCATTCTTGCTATTATCAATGCCATGTGCCCGTTTGCTGCCACAAGATCAATATTGGATTTGAAAGCAGAACTCTTCCTATTGTCAGATATTTCTGTCTCTCTGTTATGCGAGGTATAAACTCTATGCTCGGTATCCTAATTATTCCGATTAACGGGAGAAACAGATATTGTTCCCGTTGCAATAGCTTACCGGCAATAGCACCTTGGACCGCTAAAAGCTCATACATAAAATACAGAAAACAAGTTGCCACGAAAAATAATGCAAACGGAAATTTGCGAGAAAAAAACCAAAGATCAAGTGTGTTTCTATTTGTGTTCTCAGCCAAGGGCCTCCAACATCTTCAAGGCTTTTTTATTATATTGTATTCCCATCTGTTTTTCTTATCGACGCTAACGGGAGGTTCGTAAGCAGGGTGATTTGTAACTCGGTCTGGTGAAGCGCCTTGTTTCGCTTAGAGTCTTTTTTGTAGTTCGTCTTGAGTGATCTCACAATCTCGTAAGATCTGAGCAAGAAGACCTCGCCCGAGTGTCTCTCCCCGATGGATTGGGACAACTGTGCGTCGGCCGTCTTTGTGTTGTAGGAAATGATGGCTGCCTCTTGTACGTATTGCCTCGAATCCGAATTTTCGGAGAGTTCGGATGAGGTTGCTGCCAGTTATTGATGGCAATGTGGTCATGCGTTTATTGCCACTTTTTGGACACCGATAAATTCATTGGATGTTGGCTTTTCCACCTCAAGGCAAAGCTCAATTGCTTCCTTTATTCTCTTCATTAACGTATCGAGAGACTTGGCCTGAGTATGGCAACCGTGAAGAGCAGGAACGGAGGCAACAAAAAAACCATCTTCATCTTTTTCTATGATTACACTAAATTCCCTCATTTTATTCCTCCTCAAATTTTCTTCCTACACCGGGTTAAATACCTCGTCGCTTGCCACGTTGAGGTCATTCCCGCGGAGCCTGTCCTCGACGCCGGTCTGGGAGCGGCCTTGCTGGATTCCGGATAAGCCATGCGGTATTTCCGAAATGATAACAGATGGATACCCCGCTGCTTGCGGCGGAGCGGTTCATTCCTTATATACACATTTTCAAAGCGAACGTAATATATTAAGCAGAAGAAGTTTCGGATATTAGCACTATATATTTTTCGTATAATAGCGTATGTCATTCAATACGCATCTTATTCCAATTCGCATTCAAGCGCTACCGGCGTTGGCTGCGCCGCGGATTCCTCGACGTACTGTTCATGTACGCCTCCGTCGCCCGCTCCTTGCCGCTAAGCCCGGAATTCTCACGGACTTTCGTTATGAGGCGGTGGAAAGCTCGGTGCTTACAAGGCGCGCGAAGAAAAATGGATGAAGGCGTACTTGTCGGTACGTCGAGGTCATTTTTCGAGCGCAACGCAGAAGGCACGAGGCTATCCGCCGCCGCAATAGATTGGCCGTGAGAAATCCGGGCCGAGTATCACCTTGAATGCAAAATGGA
>CAZEGG010000056.1:0-13622 GCA_964511755.1 uncultured Desulfobacteraceae bacterium
AGGTCTCTCCGCCGCTCATTTTCGGCATGATCATATCCAGGATGACGAGATCAATTTCTGCCTTTTCCTTACGATAGACTTCCAACGCTTCCTGTCCGCTCTTTGCCGTTTTCACGTGGAATCCCAATCTTGACAGGAACCGGTGTCCAAGTTCTACGATCGCATCCTCGTCGTCCACAAAGAGAATGGTCTCGCTTCCGTTGAGAATGCTATCAGGCTTCTCCTGCGTCACATAAATTTCCTTATCCGTCGCCGGAAGGTAGACATTGAACGTACTCCCTTCACCTTTTTCACTGTACACGTTGATGACACCATTATGGTTTCTGACAATTCCATATGCAGAAGCCAGTCCCAGTCCGGTACCGCGGCCCATCTGCCGAGTTGTGAAAAATGGGTCGAAGACCCTTTTCAGGACAGCTTCATCCATACCGATCCCGGTGTCCGTAACGGAGATTCTGACGAATCTTCCAGGCGCGATGTCGTAAGGTCTGACGTCGTATTCAGTGAGGGTCAGATTCTGGGTTTCTATGAACAGTTCTCCCCCTTCGGGCATGGCATGCCAGGCGTTGACGTAAAGGTTCAAAAGCACCTGATCGATTTGGCCCTGATCCACCTCCACAGTCCAAAGATCTTCCTGAAATCGCACGTGAATGCTGATCTCTTTCTTCGTTCGGCCGAAGAGATCCGCACTCGCCCTGATTAATTCGTTCAGGTTCGTCGGCGTCACTTCATACTTGCCTCTCCGTGCAGCCCCCAGGAGCTGCCTTGTCAACTCGGAACCATTCTTTACCAGCTTCTCTATGCTCCTGAGATTCCCGTAGTGGGAGTTTTCGGAATCCATGTCCAGAAGGATCAGGGAAGTGTTTCCCTGGATGCCCATGAGAAGATTATTGAAATCATGAGCTATCCCGCCTGCCAGCGTTCCTATGGCCTCCAGCTTCTTGGCCTGAAGAAGTTGGGCCTCCATCCTTTTCTGTGGGGTCAGGTCCTTGAGAAAATTGAGTGTTGCCGGTCTCTCTTCCCAGGATATGGGGAGGTGATTGAGTTCGACCCATAGGATTTCTCCCTTTTTGTTTACAATACGGAAGGATTGGGTGTGCAGGCAGCGTTCTTCGGCCTCAGATTTCTCGTGATACGCTTTACGAAAGACGGCCCTGTCTTCTGAGTGAACCAGATCCAGAAAGGACATACTTGCCAATTCTTCCGTCGAACAGCCTGTCAGTTCTTTGGTCCGGGAATTGGGGAATTTCACTGCCTCATCCTGAATGATGAAGATGCCTTCATTGGCATTTTCCACCACCAGGCGGTGTTTCTCCTCACTTTCCCTCAATGCGCGTTCCGCCTTCCTCTGTTCGGTTCGATCCCGTGAAATCCCGCGGAATCCTACGGGCTTTCCCGAAGAGTTTTTGATAAGCGAGGCGGAAGACTCTGCCATCACCACTGAACCGTCCTTCCTTATGACCTCGAAGTCGATGAACCTTGCAGGAATTCCCGTACGGTATATTTGGTTGTAGGTGAAGTAAATCCGTTCGGAATCTTGAGGCGACGAATATTGCATGTAATTCATGCCCATCATCTCGTCACGGGAAGAGCCGTGTATCTTGCACATTGCATCGTTGAAGAAGGTAAAATTCCCGGCGAGATCCGTCTCCCAATAACCTTCCTCCATGGTTTCGAGTATGCTGCGGTACCTCTCTTCGCTTTCCTTGAGTGCTTTTTGAACCTGGTTCAGGGCGCTGATGCCTTTGCATACCGAAATAAGGCAAGCTTCCCCCTGATATCGGATAGGCATTGCAGACAAGAGGTCATCCCGGACACTGCCGTCCTTCACCCTGAACCGCACTTCAAGACCATCCACCCGGTCGTTCTTTCCAAGGCATGCCACTATTCGATCCCGGTCGGCGAGGTCCGCATACAGGTTCAGATCAAAAGGGGTGCGGCCTATCGCTTCCTCGGCGCTATACCCGGTTAGGCGGGAAAACGCGTCATTGACAAGTACGTAACGGCCGTCGGACACACGGTTGATGGTAACGGGATCGTCGGTCAGAGTGAGGAAGGCGGTGAAAATTTTCTCATACTGGCAGAAAGATGCAGCCGGGGAGCGGGCGTTTCCCTGCGGATGTTCCTGTGAAGCTCTGAGTCCGGCGATTGTCTCCTCAAGCTCTTGAACCCGCGTCTCGAGATCCCCGTAGGTGGGCTTTTCTGCCATCCATTCCTCCAGGTCTTTTTTCCCGGGCAATGCTTCGTTCCACCTGTTGTCCCAAAGGCGGTATTGCCTCTTTTCTCTATCGGCAAGTTATCTTTCCCGCATGAAGAATTTTCGCTTTATCGATAGGGCCTTCGACATTGCCGAGCACACTCACAACCCGGGAGGGATGTCTCTCAATGATTGACAAGAATCACCCGCAGTGATATGGAACGTGCAAACAATAATAGACTGTTCCGGTGCACACAGACACCGTTTTTCCGGGGCCTTCTCGCGCGGATGATCAAGAGCCTGGGCTGCCGGGTGGGGGTCGCGGCCAATGGCGGCGGGGCCCTGATGACGATCGAAAAAGAGCATCTGCTGCCTGATCTTCTTGTCACCGACGTGGTCATGCCTGAGATGAGCGGCAGGGTCTTGGCGGAGCGCCTGAGTCAGTTACAGTCCGGTCTCAAGGCGCTCTATATCTCGTGGTACACCGACAGTGCCATTGTTCATTATGGTGTGCTCGATTCCCGGATGCCATTCCTCCAGAAACCATTCTGCGTGACCGACCTTGCCGCCAAGATCCGTGAAGTACTGCGCGACGGATAGGGTCTCGGATAAACGGATACGGGCCGTCAAGGCACTTCCCTGCAGCCGGTGAGCCGCCCGCCGATAATTAAAGCAAAGTGAAACCAAAGTGAGGCTAAGTGATGAGTACAGATGCACGTGGTTTCGTGAGAGCAACCGGAGGCTGCCTGTGCGGCGCGGTCAGGTTCGAAATTCATGGCGAGCTGCTGCCGGTAATAAACTGCCACTGCAGCAAGTGCCGCCGGTTTCATGGAAATGTGGCCGCCTATACCTCGACCAAGCGGAAAAACCTGATCTTGACGCGAGAGGAAGGACTCAAGTGGTATCGATCCACCCTCGATGAAACCCCCGATGTACACCGGGGATTCTGCGAAGAATGCGGTTCAAGCCTGTTCTGGGATCCGAGGGGGGAAGAGAACATAGCCATCGCTGCCGGGGCCCTGGACCCGCCCACACACCTCAAAACGACGCGCCATGTCTGGGTTGACCAAAAGGGTGACTACTATGAGATCACCGATGATTTGCCGCGGCATGAGGGAAGATTCTCCCGGGCGGACGTGGACGAAACAGAAGCCGGTTAAGCGAGGTGTGCGCCGGTTTCCCGACGCCTGTGGCGCTCGGTCTTGATGATACGCGCAGTCAGTCCGCACCGGGACGGAAGGGAATATCAGGCCGTGCGTGATGTCCTGTCAAAGCACCGTGGTCAGTGCCGGGCCCTCTGCGATGGTTGATATCCGGCCCGGGACCAAATAGAGTTCCAGAGGGAGTACCCGTATGCGGGACACAAAGAGTGGAGAAAAAGGCGAAAAAATAAGACAAACCGTTGCAGAGGTGCGTCGGGACCAGGAGCGCCGGGAAAAGACCTATCGGGAACGGGCACTGAAACTTTTTCCCTGGGTGTGCGCACGCTGCGGACGCGAATTTTCCGGCAAGAATCTTCGCCTGCTTACGGTTCACCACAAGGACCACAACCACGAGAACAATCCTCCCGACGGAAGCAACTGGGAACTCTTATGTGTGTACTGTCACGATAATGAACACTCGCGATACTTGGATGCAGAGTGGTCCGAGGGCCCGACGCCCGGGAGTAAGCGAGAGCCGTCTTCTACCTACAAGCCCTTCGCCGGCCTCGATTCCCTTCTGAAGGACAGAGAAGAATAGCAGCCTGCCATCCGGCCGGGCATATGTTGATGCAATGATGGAAAAGTGCCCGGGGAGATTTTCGGCAGGTAAGTGCGTGAGGCATGAGGGAGAGACTTGAGAAGTGTTCTTTCGCATTCTGGCCGACCTTGTTATCATCTTTCATTTCACCTTCATAGTGTATGTACTTCTGGGCGGGCTTTTGGGACTGTGGAGGAAATGGTGCCTGCTCATCCACCTGCCTGCGGCACTGTGGGGTGTCATCATCGAGTTCGAGGGCTGGATCTGCCCGCTCACACCGCTTGAAAATCACCTCCGCTTCGCGGGAGGTTTGCCGGGGAATCAGGGTGGATTTGTGGAGCAGTACCTGGTCCCGATCATCTACCCTCGAACTCTCACCAGTGGAACGCAATGGATTCTCGGCGGGATCGCCGCAGCGGTAAATATCGGCATTTACTGGTTTGTGCTCAGCCGGTCTCATGATTCATGAGAAAAGAGAGTAAAAACGAGATCCGAATCACACGGGTAGACCCGCGGTGATAGGGCATCCTCACATACTATTGCCAATTTTTCCCTGCGGCCCACAAAACCAGGAAAAAAATTCCCCTACCTCAATCCTCCTGCCGCTGGACATAGGGAAATTTATCCATGATTCCATAATGTTATGGTCAAGAGGAGTGTTTGGCACGATCTTGGCTTAAGGCCTTCTCTGTGGACGGGAGTCACGACTGTCTGCCGCCAATTTCGGGTGCTTTGAAAACCGGAGCCGTTTTGCAGAGAAGGGGCAGGGATGGATTGGGAGCGTTTTGATACTGATATTGTTGAGAATTTTAGCGGACGCATCGCCAGGGTGAACACAGGCGATCATCAGGGATTCATGCCGGTGGGGGAGCTGTTTCAACGGAATGGGCCTGAACATCGGTCCCAGTGGCACATTCCCTGGTCGGACCTGATGATGACCATGTTCATCCTTTTCGCGGTGATGTACGTCTACGCATCTTCCAGACACCCTGCTGTTACACCAAAATTGAAAGACACAGCACCCGCTATTTCCAGTGTCTATAATCTCAGCAAGACGACCGTGGAAAAAAATCACCTGGAGAAGTTTGCTTCGGTTCAACTCGTTCGCGACAAAGCGGTCCGCATTCTCCTGACCAGCGACCTCCTCTTTGACACGGGCAAGGCCGACCTGAAAGGCGGGGCAATGGAAGTGCTGACGAAAATTGCGGCAATTCTGCGCAAAACGCCATACCTGATAAACCTGGTTGGTCACACAGACGATATCCCCATCCATACCAGCCGGTTCCCAAGCAACTGGGAGCTTTCCACGGCGCGGGCCTGTGCGGTTGCCAGATTCCTCACAGGGGAGATGAAGATATCTCCGGAACGTTTCTGCATAAGCGGATATGCAGACTATCGTCCCCTTCGGCCAAATGTTTCTCCTGAAAATCGGGCAGCGAATCGAAGGGTGGAGATTATAATTACCAAGGAGACTATTTGAGTATGGAAGGTTATAACCGGAGAGCGAACAGCACAGGACCGGGTATTTTCATATGCATTGCCATTTTCGGATCCGGATTCCTGCTCGCAGGGAACATCGGCCTTTACTTTAACTTCATTGGAATACTCATTGTTGCAGCCGGAACACTGGGCGCCACTTTGATCGGATGTTCCACCGGGCGTTTGAAGATTCTGTACAAAATCCTGGTGAGATCCTTCCGCACACCGGTAAAACAGCCCCAGGAAATCGTGGAGATACTTGTAGATCTATCAGTAAAAAGCAGGATGCGGGGTATCCTTTCTCTTGAAGAGGATGAAGGGGAGACTTCGCTCCTGTTCCTGCGGAGGGCGCTTGGCTTACTGGTTGACGGATACAAAACAGAGGAGATCACCGAGATCCTCACGACCGAGATGTATTTTTTCAGGCTGCGGCGGGCTGAATCCGAGCGGGTTTTGAGAACCATGGGCGACCTCTGCCCCTCCTTCGGAATAGTAGGCAGCATCATCGGCCTCGTCGGGATGATCGCGGGCTCAGGGAACACGTCGACGATCCTGTCCACCATACCCATCGCCCTGACTTCCACCCTTTATGGGATCATTTTCTCCAACTTCTTCTTCCATCCTTTTGCGGCCAAGATTGAGGAGAGAACAAACCAGGAACTGCTCCTGCAGAAAATCATCATGGAGGGAACCGTTGCCATTGCGACGGAGGTGAATCCGAGAATCCTGGAAGCGAAACTGAAGTCGTTCCTGACACCTTCTTCCCGGAAAGGCAGGCTGGTTTCCCTGCGGAGAATCCAGGAGAAATTCAAGATAAAAGATGCGCCCCTGACTCCGTCCTTTCCCCAACCACCGACGGTCAGTCATTCGGAAGGCCTATGATCAGGTAGGAAGTTTTCTTGCCCTAAAGACCAATTTGATCTATAAGTATACCTCTGTGGACCCGGAATGAATCACGGAGAGCACTCGTGCCCGTCTCTCTGTGGGATGCGCTTGTGTCCATCCAAGGATCAATCTGAGCACGGCTTGTTTCCGATTCGGTTATGGACAGAAATCAGTCTGCATTTCTCACGGTCCACCTACCCTCCAACGCCGGACAAACGCATGCCTGCGTTGCGCTCGGAAAGTGTCTCCGACGGGTCGTCAAACACGCTTGTGGTTATCTTTTTCAGGTGCCTTGTTTCCATTGCCGCCTCCTGCATTTCGCTCTGAAGACCCGTGAGAAATATGGAGTAGACTCAAGGAACCCGGTTCCCTGACAGAAGAAGCGGCCAGGGTAGCCGGTTTCCTATACGGTATGGATGCGTACAGGGATAAAGCCCTTCAGATTATCGATGTCTGAGGGACGCCTGCCGGCCTGAAATCGACGATGACGGAGACAACTGCCCGCATGTCGGGTGACGTGTCTTGAAAGGTATTATTATGGCGGAACTACTGGCCATTCATGGAAGTCCGCGACGAAAAGGCAATACTGCTCTGCTCTTGCACGAGGCGGTGAGGGGAGCACGTGAGGCGGGCGGGAAGGTGGAGGAAGTCTTCCTCAGGGATCTCAAAATGTCTCCATGCCTTGAGATTTATGCGTGCAAGAAGACAGGCCGGTGCGTCATACAGGACGACTTCCAGAGAATCCGCGACCTGCTTCTTTCCTCTCAAGGGATCATGCTGGCATCACCCATATTTTTCTATACCGTCAGCGCCCACACAAAGATTCTGATGGACCGCTGCCAGTCTTTGTGGGTAAAGAAATACTGGATAGAAAAGACGCCTTTTGGAAAACCTGACGCAGCCAAGAAGGCTCTTTTCATATCCGTTGGCGCAACGAAGGGAAGAAGACTGTTTGACGGCGTTCTTCTCACCGTCAGGTATTTCCTGGATACTTTTGACGCGGAACTCTGGAAATCTCTGCTCTATCGGGACCTTGATTTCGAAGGCGATGTCCTGAAGCACCCGGAGTATCTTGAAGAGGCATATCAGACTGGGAGGGAACTTGCCCGCATCCTCTAGCAAATCCCTCGCTTTCCGTTACAGGACAACCTTTATTCCGAACCTTAAAAACCCCCATTCTATTTGCAGCATGATTTGACCGACTGGTGAAAAAATAGTATGCTCTCCGCGGCAAGAGAAGAGAGCAAGAACACCTTTTGAAGAGCCGGGACGAGGAAATAAGTTATGGCCTTGTTACTGAAAAAGAGTTCGGCAAAGACCGGCCTGCCTCCGGGTACGCTGGTCCATGTGGGCGAAAAAAAGGCCGAAAAGGTTCGGATACGGTTCATCGAATACGATGAACAGGAAATTCGAGAGACGGAATTGGAACCGGAGCATGATTTCAGTCCCCCTGAAGACCGACCCGCCGTCACCTGGATCAACATAGACGGACTCTGGGATGTTGAGCTCATAGAGAGAATCGGCCTGGCTTTCGGCCTTCATTCTCTGGCGCTGGAGGATATCGTCAATACAAATCAGCGCCCGAAAATGGATGATTACGAAGATTACCTTTTCCTGGTGTCAAAGATGATTTCCTATGATCCGTCCCAACGCAGCCTGCAGAGCGAACAGTTGAGCATTGTTTTAGGAAAACATTTTCTGCTGACATTCCAGGAGAAGCCGGGGGATATTTTCGATCCGATCAGGCAAAGGCTCAGAAACGGAAAAGGCAGGGTCAGAAAAATGGGGCCGGATTACCTGGCCTACGCCCTCCTGGACGCAGTGGTGGACAATTACTTCCTTGCGCTTGAAGATGTTGGCGAGGACATCGAAGATCTGGAGGATGAAATTCTCGAAAACCCCGGAACCTCAACGGTGCAGCGTGTCCATGGCCTCAAGATGAATTTGCTGTTCCTCCGCAAATCCGTGTGGCCCTTGAGGGAGATCATAGGGGGCGTTGAACGGGGAGAATCCGATCTGGTCGAGCGAAAGACCACTCTCTTCTTGAGAGACCTATATGACCATACCATCCAGGTTATCGACACGGTAGAGACCTATCGCGATACGGTCACCGGACTTCTGGATATCTACCTTTCCAGCCTGAGCAACAAACTGAACGAAATCATGAAGGTGTTGACCATCATCGCAACGCTTTTTATTCCTCTCACCTTCATAGCCGGAATTTACGGTATGAACTTCAAATTCATGCCTGAGCTGGAATGGAAGTGGGGGTACCCGTTGGTGATTCTGCTGATGGTCATTGTCGCCGGGATCATGTTCGCCTGGTTCCGAAAGAAGCGCCTGATGTAAGAGAACGCTCCATTTGAAGAGCCAGAGTAATGGTTTACTGTTCAGTGCCGGTGGTCTATAATCAGCCTGCACTGCAACGGGGAAGGATGAGCGGGTGGAAACAGCTATTGTCTCGGGGATAGTCGGGTTTGCGCTCTGTACCGGGATTTTTGTGGTCTTGTGGTTAACGAGGTTGAGGAGGCCGCGAAAACCGGGCAAGATCGAGGTCATTTCCACGGTCGAGAGGTTCAAATCGGTCGGAGAACTGGTGGTATTCAAGGTCTTTACCAAAGAGATTATCACTACTTCCGATCACTGGTTCGGGGAGACAGGGAAGAAGTATTTCCGGTGGCTCGCTTCAGAGAAGAAAATGGCGATGATCTTTGAATTTGATATTGACTTCAAATATGATCTCCACAGTCCTGATTTTATCATTGAACCCCGGGAACCGGATACCTATCTCCTGAAAATGCCTAAATGTCTATATGAATCTCATATCAAGGACATCAGTTTCTATGATGAACAGCGCGCGAGGCTCCTGCCGTGGCTGCTGCCTGATTTATTGAGCAAAGCCTTCACCGACAATTTCGGCGAAGAAGCGAAGAACCGGCTTGTTGCCGAGGCAAAGGACCAGGCTTCCCAGATGGCAAATGAACTGGTAAAACGTATGCAGTCAGAAGTCCAGAAATCAGCCAGGCAGACCCTGGGGGTGCTGGCCAAAGGGTTCGGCGCACGGGAGATAACCGTCTCTTTCAGTGATGTTGAACCCCTGCAGGCCGGAGTGAATTATCAGCCCCGGGCCGGAAATGGGAAGGGAGACAAGGTGGAGGGACATGAAACCGCGCATCTGTAAATATCGCTGCGGTCATTCCTTCCAAATCAATGAGAAGGACGGCTCAGCCCCCAGGTGCCCCTCCTGCGGGAAAATGACCGCCTTTCCCGGCAAGGAGATGGATCCTGAGATGAGAGTGGGAATGGCTTCGTTTTGATTTGCAGATGGAAACAAGGTAAGGAGGGAGGAAGATGTCGCTCATTACCATTACATCGAGTATTGCCTGCGGCGGAATAATCACTGCCAAGCGTGTAGCTGAAGAACTCGGAATAGTCCTCTATGACGACGACCGGATTCATGAAGAGGCGGTGAGCATGGGCTACACCCCTGAAGACATGAAAAGCCTTGACCAGACGGTGCCGGGACTCCTGACCCGCCTCTTGAGGAGGAGACCCGCGGAATACCTGGAATTGATGGCGGCCGTGGTCTACGAGGTGGCCCGGCGCGGCGAGGGCATCATCTGCGGGAACGGGGCGCCCTATTTCCTGAAAGATTTCGGGTGTGCCCTTCACTTGCGCATTCATGCCTCTGAAGCGTTTCGAACGAGACTCCTCATGGAACAGGAAAAGATGAGCGAGGCAGACGCGAGGAAACTGATCCAGAAAGAAGACAGCGATCTGCGGGGCTTCATGCAGTTTTCGTTTCAGATGGATTGGAACGACCTCAGCCTTTATGATGCCATTATCAATGTGGACAAGATCGGTTTGGATTCGGCAGCGGCGCAGATCATCGAAATGGCGAAGACGCGGCAGATCCGCGAGTGCAGCCTGAACGCCCTGGAGTCGATGGAAAGACTGTCGCTCCTGAAGAGAGTGGAAGCCGCGATCCTGAAAAATAACATCAATCCGCAGGAATTATTCTTTGAGGTGCCCGAGACCGGTGTCGTAAAAATAACGGGATTGATAAACCCCATGCGAACGGTAGGGGGTGTTCTCGAGATCGTCAGAGCGGTACCCGGGGTTAAAGAAGTTATCTGCGAGGCAGAGCGGCACCCCCTTACCAATCTCTGATCCCCTGTTTTTTTGTCCGGAGCCGGAGTCCTTATTAAAGGGATGGCAGATCCGATGTGCTGCCGACGAGAATCGGTGAGACCGGGACGGCCGTCGAAACACAGAAGAAAAGGAGCCATGGGAAAATGGAGTCACTTTTTCAACAATGGGAGGGCGAAACCGTCATCGCCCACCGTGATAAACCCACCGGAGCGTGGATTTTTATAGCCGTTTATTCCACAGTTCTTGGTCCGGCCGCAGGCGGGACGCGGATGAAACGGTATCCGGATTTGCGCGGGGCCCTGGAGGATGCCATGCGCCTGGCACGGGGCATGGCGTACAAGTATGCTCTGCCGGATATGCCGTGGGGCGGTGGAAAGGCGGTCATCGCCCTTCCCGATGAATTTGATCCCGGAGTCAGGGCCGGTCTTCTTCGCCGGTACGGGAAGCTGGTACACCAATTGGGGGGATTATTTTATACGGGTCCCGATATGGGGACCTGCTCTGCCGACATGGATATAATCGCCGAAACAGGGGCACCGTATATTTTTGCCTGCACCCCTGAGGCAGGAGGGAGCGGCTCGTCAGGTCCGTATACCGCGCTGGGAGTATTTACCGGTATTCAGGTTGCCTGCGAGCACGCTTTCGGGGACGCGTCGCTCAGGACGCGAAAGGTGCTGGTACAGGGGACAGGCAGCGTCGGCGGCCATCTGATTGAATACCTGCGCGCCGCTGGAGCCCGGGTGGCCTTCAGTGAAGTGGACCCAACGGCCATCGGGCACTACCGGGATGATCTCGGACTGGAATGTGTCAGTGGTGAAGAGGTCTATGCTTATGAATGCGATGTGTTTTCACCGTGCGCCCTGGGCGGGATTTTGAACGAGGAGACCATACCCGGACTGCGCTGCAGGATAGTGGCCGGAGGCGCGAATAACCAGTTGAGGGATCCCGCAGATGCCGGCAGGCTTCGGGCCAGAAACATCCTCTACGCACCGGACTTTGTCGTGAATGTGGGAGGGGCCATGGCCGTTCTCGGAATGGAAACCCTTGGGTGGGATCGCGATCAGGCCGAGCAGGAGGTTTCCTCGAAAGTCCGGCAGGCGCTGCGCCGGCTCTTTGCACTGGCTGCCGAGAAGGGCATGACCACCGAGGAGGCCGCCGAACTCATCGCCGATGAACGGCTCAAGGCCGGTGCATAGGATGGAAACGCAAAAAAGGCTCTTCCCCCAACCCTCTTGGCCCCTACCGGGCCGGAGCAGCCTTTGAGGGCTAGACAAGGATTTCTCTTTTTGCCGCTAATTCCACCGGCTCTTCGATGACCCGCATTTCTTTCCACTTGCCCTGGCGGTAACGGAGCATGAATGCCACACCCAGGGCGCAGACATACAGTGTGGCGATTGTCCAGACAGTGTAGATCCCGGCATGAAAGACCTCCACCGCCAGGTAGGTGGGAATAATCATCAGCCCGAGACACATGGCGGCGATGGTCCACATGATGAAACGGGTATCTCCCGCACCTTTTATGGCGCCGGAGAAAATGAGGTTCAGGGAGTCGAAAAGGCAGAACACAGCCACGAACCGCAGGAGGATGACCCCCAGGTCCACGATTTTTCCGTATTGCGCAGGGGTGTGGCCCTGCACCTTGAAGAGGTGGAGGAGGGGCTCGGAAAAGAATACGAAAATGAATGCAATAGCGGCCATATACATCATGGTAATCTTGAGTGCGTTCCCTGTCGCCGTCATGCCGTCCTGCGGGGTGCCGTTGCCGATGGCCTGTCCCACAAGGGTCGCGTTGCCCACGTGAAACCCGATCATGGGCATGAACGAGAGCGATTCAATGGAGAGAACAATGTTGGAGGCAGCGAGCTGGACCTCGCCCAGCCTTCCCAACATCTGGATGAAGAAGGTAAACCCGGAGATCTCCAGGAAGAACTGTACGCCGCTTGGCGCCCCGTAGCGCATCAACCGGCGGAAAAGCTCCCGGTCAAAGGCCCTCGTGCCCCAGGTCCCGAAAAGGTTCCTGTTTTTCCGGCTGAATATGAGCAGGCAAAAGATGGCCACGATCACGCCATATGCGGTGACGGTTGCAATGCCCGCACCCGCGATTCCGAGCCGAGGAAAAGGCCCGATTCCATAAATGAGGCAATAGTCCAGGGGGATGTTGACGGCCGCCCCTGAAAGGTTGACGAGCATTACCGCCCACGTGAGACCTCTGCCCGTGTAAAAGCAGGAAAGGGCCGATCCCATGACCACAAGCCCTGCGCCGAGGGTGAGGATATTGAAGTAGCACACCTCGAGGGCCCTGATGGGGGGAGAATGCCCGATCAGGTCAAAAACCGGACGGGAAACAAAATAGAGAGAGGCAAGAAAAGCGGCCGCAAAAAGGGAGAAGTAGATGCCCTGCCAGAGCGAGGCCCCTACCCGGTTGAAGGACCCGGCTCCGGTATATTGGGCGACGAACGCATTGACGTAATTGGCTACCCCCATGAAGAAAGAGATCGCCGTGAAAGAGACGATGCCGGCCGGCAGCGCCGCGCTGATGGCATCCATCGAATAGCCGGCCAGGAATATCCGGTCCGTGAACTGCATGAGGGTGATGGAGCCCATGGAGGCCACAAGCGGCAGGCTGATGGCCAGGACGTCCCGGAACCCGTTTTTTTGTTTCCAGCGATTGGTCATGAGTCCAGCAAAAAACCCCAAAGTCCTCCTGGCGGCTTTGGGGTGAATAATTGATATCGGATTGTTTTTGAGCCCAAGGTACCCGGGGAAAAAACAGTTGTCAAATTCTTTTCTGCAACGTAGCCTGAAATGAACCGGTTCGCATCCGCAGGTGAAAGGAGAGACCCATGGACTTCCACGATCCAATCGACAGGCGAGAGGCAGTCAAAAAGATTTTCGGTCTTGCCGGATCTGCAGCCCTGGGAACCGTGCTCGCCGGACCTCTCGGGTCTCTCAAACCGGCCATGGCCGGTTTGAAACGATCCGCGTTCCTGGTGGAAGGGACGGGCATGCATGACGGCTATTCCGTCAAGACACTGGTGGAACAGGTGTTTGAAGCAGCAGGGGGCCCGGGCCGCTTTATTTCAAAGGGGGACGTGGTTGCCATCAAGCCGAATATTTCCTGGGCGAGGGTCCCTGCGCTTGCGGCCACTACCAACCCGGAAGTCCTGAA
>CAZEGG010000057.1:0-13321 GCA_964511755.1 uncultured Desulfobacteraceae bacterium
TCGGCCTCCTGGAGGAAGCGCGGGAACTCGGGGTTGAAGTGTCACTCAATTCCGTGGTGCTCGGAATTTATGAAAACAGAACCATGAATGTCATGGTTCGGGACCAGGTCGAGCAGGCGAAGGCGGAAAAACTGTTGGTAGCCACCGGGGCCTCGGAGAATATGGTCCCTTTTCCCGGCTGGACGCTGCCCGGCGTCATCGGAGCGGGAGCGGCCCAGACCATGGCCAATATCCATGGTATAAGACCGGGCAAGAAGCTGCTCATGGTAGGGTCAGGCAATGTGGGTGTCGTGGTTGCATACCAGATGCTCCAGGCCGGATGCGAAGTGGCGGCGATCATTGACGCAGCCCCTCGGATCGGAGGGTACGGAGTGCATGCTGCAAAAGTGGCGCGCTATGGGGTGCCTTTTTTCATGTCTCACACCATCAAAGAGGCGCAGGGAAAGGAGAAGGTTGAGGGGGCAACCATCGTCCAGGTGGATGAAAAGTGGAAGCCTGTTCCGGGGACCGAAAGGCAGTTTGATGTTGATACCATATGTATTGCCGTGGGGCTGAACCCCATGACCAAATTGGCCCGCATGGCCGGCTGCAAGATGGTCAATGTTCCAAAGCTGGGAGGCCTTGTCCCCGGTCACGATGCAAACCAGGAGACCACGGTCCCCGGCATTTACATTGCGGGTGACGTTTCGGGGATAGAAGAGGCCAGCACAGCCATAATCGAAGGCCGAATTGCCGGTTTGGCAATTGCTCACGCGTTGGGATATCTGGATGAAGAGATCTTCCTGGAAAAGCGGAAGGAGCAAACCGACAGTATGCAGTCCCTCCGGAGCGGAACTCACGGAGAGGCCCGGAGGGCGGCGAAAGAATATTTGAACGCGGTGATGAAAGGGTGAGCGCATGTCAGAAGATTTATCCCGATCAGGATATCTCTCGGAAAAAGAATTGAAAGACAGCCCCGGTGTCCCGAGCGAAGCCAGACGGCGAGCAGGACCGGTGGCGGTTATAGAATGCACCCAGGATATCCCCTGCAACCCGTGCGAAGCGAGCTGCAAGGTCGAGGCCATATCGGTCGGAAAGGACATCACCAATTTACCGCAACTGGATGAGCAAAAATGTGTTGGGTGTCAGACGTGTGTTTTCATTTGCCCCGGGCAGGCCATATTCGTGGTGGATGAAAGCCTTGAAAATGGTAAGGCGAGGGTGACAATTCCCTATGAATTTCTTCCCTTGCCGGAAAAAGGGGATACGGTCATTGCGTTGGATCGGTCGGGGAGGGAACTGGGAGAAGCCCACGTGACCGGTGTCAGAAAGACCGAAAAGATGGATGAGACCTCCATAGTCACTATAGAAGTGCCCGGAGAGTGGTCCATGAAGGCAAGAGGCGTAAAACGAAAACAGTAACAGATAAGCAGGAGGACGAGAAGCATGGCTGAACAAGCGTTGGGTATGGTTGAAACCAAGGGATTGGTAAGTGCAATTGAAGCGGCGGATGCGATGGTAAAGGCAGCCAAGGTGACATTTGTGGGAAGAGAGTTTGTTGGCGGTGGTCTGGTTACCGTCTTTGTTCGCGGGGACGTGGGCGCCGTAAAGGCGGCTACGGATGCAGGGGGTGCGGCCGCAGAGAGGGTTGGAGAGCTCATCTCAGTGCATGTCATCCCAAGACCCCACGGAGATATTGAAAGTACCATTCCAAAGGGTGAAAAGTAACCATTGCCCTGCTTCGCTGGCTCTTAAGGCCGACCCGTACTGTTTTCCCTGCTCACGCTCCGATTCCAGAGCCGGCTATTTGTTGGTGAGGGGATCGTTTTCACGTGAGAACACGGGACTGCCGACGGTACGGACCTGACGAGATCAGGTGAAGCTTGAATGCCTCGACAGCAAGAGGTGCACCTTGTCGGAACGAGGAGAACAATGGCACTGAACATCCAATTCATAACACACCCTGGTCCGGGTGTCATAGACATCCTGATGAGCAGGATGGGGGTGGGAGGCAAAAAGTCTCTGGACCTTATTGATTTCAGCGCGGTGGGATTGGTCCAAGGCAAGCTGGTGGATATGATGTACGCTGCTGATATAGCCGAAAAAACAGCACGAGTACATGTCTTTGACCTGAAGGGAACCTGCCCTCAACATTTGACGATGATCGGCATTTTCGGCGACATTGCCGCGGTTAAGGCAGCACTGGATGCCATAGGGACCGAGGATCTGTGACGGTCCTACACAACTGACCGTCATGGGGCCGAGGTGAACAGATCAGATTTGAGAAAGGTGCCGAAATGATACTCGGAAGGATTGTGGGCGATGTGTGGTCCACCAAGAAGAACGCAAAGATGTCCGCATTGAGGCTGCTGTTTGTGCAGCCCCTGGGAAAAGACTTACATCCTGCCGGAGAAATTTTGGTTGCCGCAGACGAAATTGGCGCCGGGAACGGGGAACTGGTGATTGTCACGAGAGGTGCCCCTGCCATGCAGGCATTTGATAGAGACGTACCGGTCCCCGTGGACGCAGTGGTCGTGGGTATTGTCGATAATCTTGATATTGCTGAAAGCTCCTAACGCCAAAGCGGACATTATGAATCCTGAGATCGCAGAAAAAGTTCGAGAGGCGGGTGTGGTCGGCGCCGGCGGCGCCGGCTTTCCCACCCATGTCAAAATCGGCGCGAATGTCGACAGAGCCTTGGGAAACGGCGCGTCGTGCGAACCTTTGCTCATGAGTGATCCCCATATCATGGAAAAGGAAACCGATGGGATTCTCCGAGGACTTCTGCTTGTCATGGAAAGCACCGGATCCAGAAAGGGCACCATCTGCCTGAAAGGTAAACATGAGAATGCAATGGCCGCGGTCAAGGCGGCTGTCCGGAGAGAGCCGTTCAGGAAGATAGATGTATTCGAGTTGGGAGATTTTTACCCTGCAGGAGATGAACAGGTTCTCGTCTACGAGGTGATGGGGAGGGTGGTTCCCGAAGGTGGTATCCCGCTCCAGGTTGGAGCGGTGGTAAGCAATGTGGAATCCCTGTTGAATATCTCCCGGGCGGTGGAAGGGGGAAATCCGGTCATCGAGAGATACTTGACGGTTGCGGGAGAGGTCAAAGATCCGTGTGTCATGAAGGTTCCGATCGGCACGAGTATCGGCGAGGTCATCAATTTTGCAGGGGGGGCAACCGTTCAAGATTTCAAGGTAGTCATAGGGGGACCAATGATGGGACAGGTCACCGCGGATCTTGCTACCCCGGTAAGCAAGATCACCAGCGGTGTGATCGTGCTGCCCGAGGCGCACAATGTCATCGCAGGGAAAATTAACGCCCCCGACCGGATACGGCATATCACCAAAACGGTCTGCTGTCAGTGTTCCCGATGTACCGACCTCTGCCCACGTCATCTTCTCGGACACTCGTTGGAGCCGCATAAGATCATGCGTCAACTGGGAGGAAGCACGTCTTTTTCAAGCGGACTCATGGAAGACGCCCTCATCTGCTCCGAGTGCGGCATCTGCGAAAAGTACGCCTGCCCCATGATGATTTCTCCGAGAGAAGTGAACGCGCAGATCAAACAGGATCTCTTAAAGAGCGGGGTGAAAAGGACAGCCAAACAGACTGAATACCGGCCCTCCCCGTTCAGAGATTTTCGCAGAGTCCCTACCCGAAGACTGGTGGAACGTTTGCAGATAGGAAAGTATGAGGGACATCCGGCCTTCATGGATAAAGAAATCAGCGTAAAAGAAGTAAGGATTCCCCTGAAGCAACACCTGGGGGCACCGGCCAGACCTGTAGTGAAGGTGGGCGATCATGTGGGACAAGGAAGCCTTATCGGCGAAATCCCGGACGGCGCCCTCGGTGCGAGAGTTCATGCCAGCATAGAAGGCGACGTGATTTCCGTAGACGGCGCCGTGGTTATCAGGAGTTGAGAGAGCGGGAAACGCGGTACATAGAAGGAAACAGGATATGGAACTCAAGGCAATAGGTCTCATCGAAACCAACAGTGTCGCCAAAGGTATCCACTGTGCCGATGAAATGCTGAAGGCCTCTGATGTGGAGATTCTTCTGGCCCGTCCGGCCTGCCCGGGGCGGTACCTTGCCATGATTTCAGGCGATGTGGGATCTGTCCAGAATTCTCTGGACATTGCAAAGGAAGTTGCCGGTGAATTCCTGGTGGATTCATTTTCCATCCCCAATGTGCACCCTGCCGTTTTTCCTGCTTTGAGCTGTTCCACGCCGGTTGTGGAAATAAGAGCCCTTGGAATCATAGAAACCTATTCATCCGCATCGTGCATAACCGCGGCAGATGCGGCAGCGAAGGCAGCTGATGTGGAATTGATCGAGATTCGATGCGCCACGGGTCTTGCCGGAAAGTCGTTCGTAACCATGACCGGCGATGTGGCTTCGGTCAACTCGGCAGTAGAAGCAGGTATCGAATTGCTGCAAGACGAGGGTTTGATCCAGAGTTATGTGGTCATTCCTTCTCCGAGTTCGGAACTCTACAAAAACCTCGTATGACACGGGCCGTGCGAAAAGTGAAAGAAATGCTGAACCGCCCTGCATTTTGGGATTTCTCCGGTGCCCAATGCCTGTACGCGGGCGTGGACATCGGGACCTACAAGACCATCGCCATTGTGGTGGACGAAAAGGGCGAACCCCGCGCTGCCAATATGCGCCGTGCCGAAGTTGTCCGGAGCGGGCTCATTCTGGATTATATTGGTGCCCTGGGAATTGTTCGAGAACTTATGGAAGAAATCAGAAAACATTCTCCCCTGGCCATCGAAAAGGGCGCCACCTCCTATCCCCCTCAGACCGAATCCGGAAATATCGAGACGACAAAATACATTCTGGAAGGGGCTGAGTTGGAAGTGGTCGAGGTCCTTGACGAACCAAGTGCCGCCAATCTCGTTCTCAATATACGGGATGGCGCAATCGTAGATGTGGGAGGCGGAACCACAGGTGTCGCCGTCATAAAAGATGGCACGGTGGTTCGCACCAGCGACGAAGCAACCGGAGGAGTCCATCTTTCTCTTGTCCTGGCGGGGCATCTCAGGGTGAGCCTTGAAGAGGCGGAACAGATCAAGACCGACAGAGAGATGAATAATATGGTTTTGCCTGTTGTAAGACCGGTTATTGAGAAGATCTCCGGCATTGTGGACGAGTCCCTGAGAGGGTTCGGGGAGGTGAAAAAGATCTGTATGGTGGGCGGAACCTGTGAACTGGAAGGGCTGGCAAGCATTGTAGGGAAAAGCCTGGGACTGGATGCGTTTCAACCCGAGGCCCCCCAGGCCATCACTCCGCTGGGCATTGCCTTGTCGTGTCTCGGCAGTAATGGACACGGCCCTGCGGAAAGAGGTAACTCTCATGACTGACATTAATCCGGAGACCATACGGAGAATAGTTAAAGAAGTTGTTGAAGAAATTGAGATAGTTTCCCAGCGTAATGATGAAACAAATACAAAGCTGTTGACAACCGGAGGCCCAAAGGTGCTGATCGTTTTCCACGCCGGCGTGGGAAAACTGGATGAGGCCATGAAGCAGGTCAGGTTAATCCAGGAGTCGGCGGAGAGGTCGAGCATTTTTACCGAGGAGTCGGCCCGGGGCTGGGTGTGCGGGGAAGACGTGAAGAAACAGACCGGTGCACGATGTATCCTCGATACCGTGAAGCCGGAAGGTTTGGAAAAGGTCCTGGATAAAGCCGATGTTCTGGTTCTTCCCACCTTCTGCTTCAAGACCGGGGCCAAAGTGGCAAGCCTGATGTGTGACGATCATGAATCAGGTATCGTACTGTCTGCCCTGGCACAGGGCAAGAAGGTTCTGGCTTCACGGGACGGCTTTCTCATCAGTGAATCTCTTTCAAACAGAAAGATACACGAAGAAATTGATCGAATTCTCGGGAAACTGGAGGGCTACGGCATGGTTTTCAGCCCTACCGAACAGTTGAGTGACGTGTTCCGGAAGGTAGCTGTTACTCCAGGAAAGCCAACGGGTAAAGAGGAGAGAAGACCGCAGGATTCAGGGAATGAACCAGTACTCAGGATCGTCACGGCGAGAGACATCGACGCAGCGGTTAACGAAAAGAGGAGTTCCATACACGTGGCCGCAGGAGGTCTCGTAACTCCATTGGCTCGTGATTTGGCAAAGGAATATGGAATCAGCATCACAAGAGGATGAGGAGATGAATGAATGGGAGAATTAAGGGCCTACTGTCACCTGGACCGTCTGCAACCGCAATTTGCCTCCCTGTTTGCAACACGTTGCCGGGGCTTTCTTTGTGTGGAAGGGATGGCCTCCCTTTTTGTGGAGGTTCAGCCGGGTATCGAAGTGAACCATCTGACCGATATTGCCCTCAAGCTGACTAATTCACGCCCCGGGGAAATGATCGTAGAGAGACGTTACGGGATGCTCGAGATTCACTCTTTCGACCAGGAAGAGATTCTCCATGCGGGAAAAATGATTCTGGAGGAACTGGGTCTCAAGGAAGAGGACAGGCTGGCACCCGATATTCTTGCTACCAGCATCATAAACAAGGTGGATTCGTATCAGGCTGTCATCATCAACCGCAACAGCAAGGGCATGCTGGTGCTGGGCGGGGATGACGTATACCTGCTCGAAGTAACCCCTGCTGCGTATTCATCCATTGCAGCGAATGAGGCCGAAAAACACTGCAACGTGCGGCTTGTGGATATCAGGTTTTTCGGGGCGGCAGGGCGTGTTTACCTGGCGGGGACACAGGCTGAAATTCAGGCCGCAGCAAAACTGGTCGTGAACACGCTGTCCAATCTCAAAGGAAGAAAGGCATAACAGGCGCGGAATTATGCAGGAAGCATTGGGACTCGTGGAAACCAGGGGATTGGTCGCTGCCATAGAGGCGGCAGATGCCATGCTCAAAGCGGCGAAGGTGAAATTCCTGGGCCGGCAAAAGGTGAAAGCCGGCCTGGTGACCGTGATGGTTGCAGGGGATGTGGGAGCGGTCAAGGCAGCCACCGACGCGGGGGCCGCCGCATGCCAAAGGATAGGAGAAATGGTCTCCGTGCACGTTATTCCCCGGCCCCACGAAGAGATTGATATGGTTTTGCCCGGCGGCGAAGTCCCAAAGACGCCTTCCGGTGCCGCGAAGCCGCCGAGAGGGAAAAGAAAGACAAGAAATAAACCGAAATGAAGTGTTCAAGAATAGTCGCGCCCCATCCACAGATGGATCTTGGACATCAGGGAGAAGTTGATGGCACCTGCTTTTGTTTTTGCTGAAGATATCGCTAAAGCCGTTCGCGAGGGGCGAAAGGAAATAACAGTAGCCGAAAACGCCAGGATTTCAGCGGCCGCCCTTGATCTGGCCAAGGAGAAGGGCATCCGGATCGTACGGGTGACAGGGCAAAAGACGAAACCGGGCGGTGTGGAAAGTACGGCGGATGTGCGTGACAAAGAAGCGAAGCCAGAACCCGGGAACCACTGCAACTCGGCAGTCGCCACTTCCCTCCCGTCCGGAGATGGATCTCTATCAGAGGAGGATGTGGAAATCATTGTCAACCGCGTCATCAGGCGTTTCAGAGAACTGAAAGGGGAAACGTCCCTCCGACCGGAGGAGACGAGCACCGAACCCGCAGATGATGATGACCTGATCATATGCCGGTGCGAGGAAATTACCAAGAGAGAGATAAAAGAAGCGATCAGAAACGGCATGAGCACTCTGAACGGCATAAAGCGGGTCACCAGGGCAGGAATGGGCCTCTGTCAAGGACAGACGTGCCAGCGTCTGGTGAATCAGATTCTTGCCGGGGAACTGGGAAGGCCTGCAGGAGAATTTGAGCCGACTACTGCCAGAGCGCCCGTGAGACCGGTTAAATTGTCCGTCCTGGCAACAGGCTGAGAATGAGAGCCGGAAGAGTGTTACTGAGGAATATTCGGGAAAATGATCCCGTGAAGACCGGGAGTGAAAATGCCTAATAAAGCAGATGTCGTCATTGTGGGCGGAGGCGTCATGGGATGTGCCGTCGCTTATTACCTCGCCAAAGAGGGCCTCAAGCCGATAGTTGTCGAGAGATCGGATATCGGGGGTGAGGCATCGGGCAGTAACGGCGGTGGCGTGCGGCAATCGGCCAGGAACCTGAAGGAAATGCCTCTGGCCATGGAAAGCATACGGATGTACGGCGAACTCCATGAGGAATTGGGTATGGATGTGGAGTATGTCCGCAAAGGAAATCTGCGGCTCTGTACCAACCCGGAAGAAATGGAGGACATGAGAAAGTCTGTAGAGAAACAGCAGTCAGCGGGACTTGATTTGCAGATGCTCGACCGAAAAGAGGTCCTGGATATCAATCCATATATCGGTGAAAAGGTTGTCGGCGCCAGCTATTGTTCCACGGACGGACACGCGAATCCGTTTCTGGTGACCTATGCATTTTTTCTGAAAGCCAAGAGTCTTGGGGCGCGGTTTTATACCCAGGAGGAACTGACTGAAATAAGACTGCAGAAGGGAAGAGTCACCGCGGTCGTGACCGACAAACAGGTGATCCAGACCGACCTGGTCGTGAACGCAGCCGGTGTGGCAGGCCGGAAGGTGGCCAACATGGTGGGGCTTGATATTCCTATGCGGCCTGTCTTTTCAGAGGCCATGATAACGGAGCCGTACACCGCACTTTTCCCTCAGATGTTCGGCCATGCCAGAGGACTCTTTTACGGCCGCCAGACCGTTCACGGGCCTTTTTTCTGGGGTGGTTTTGTCGGTACGGAACAGTATATCCATCGAGAGGGAAAACCTCTCTTTCACTATATCGGACCCGCGGTTTCCAGAGCGGTCCTTGATTATTTCCCGATCCTGAAGGATATCCATGTGATCCGGATGTGGTCGGGCCTCATCGCCGCGATGTCCGACGGACTCCCCGTGTTGGGATTGACGGAGGAAGTGCCGGGATTTGTCTTTTGTACAGGGTTCAGCGGACACGGTTTCGGGCTCGGCCCTGTTATCGGACTGCTCATATCGCAGTTGATCCTCGACTGTACCACGTCCATTCCCATTGGTGATTTTTGTTACGGCCGATTTGTCAAGGGCGGGGATCAGGATTGCGCGTGCCAGGGAAATGCGATCTGTACTACCCAGACTGCGGTGTGCCCCAACAAGAGAGAGCTGGCACGGAGCATCTAGAAGGCAAAGGCCGCGAACGATGTATGATACTAATTTCGTCACAGTTGAAGGAGTCTGAAAAGGGAAGCATATGATAGATCTCAGGGCATTTGCGATCATTGATCAAATCCAGAAGCAGTTTGCGGGCTACATCGGCAGTACGGCACTGGGTTATTACCCCATAGCAGGGCAGGCCGCTTTTTTCGTGGAAATCGCTCCGGGGATTGAGATCAATTCTCTGACCAACGTTGTGCTCAAGAAAACCGGTGTCAGACCGGGGGCCATGGTGGTTGAAAGGACCTTCGGCATGCTGGAGGTCCACGCGGACTCACCCGCGGACGTCCGCGAGGCTGCAGACGCGGTCTTGGAGCACCTTGGGCTCAATGAACATGATAGAATGAAACCCAAACTGCTCGCCTCCCAGACCATAGATAGAATAGACGCGCACATGACGCAAATTGTGAATCGGTTTCGGGCCGCCAGCATGATCCTGGACGATGATACCCTGTATGTCATGGAAATGGTTCCCGCAGGATACGCCGGGTATGCCGCCAACGAAGCCGAAAAAGCTGCTGATATCAAGCTCATCCACGTCACCGTTTTCGGGGCTTCCGGCAAAGTATACCTGGCCGGAGAGAGATCGGATGTCCTGGCGGCAAAAAAGGCGGCCGAGAGCGCCCTTGCCGCCATGGAAGGCAGGGACCATTCATAAGCGTCAGCCGGGGATACGAAATGGAACCCGCAAGAAAAGGCCTTTTTGAACGAATCATAAAGACCTATCCCACTCTGTCTCCAAAAAGGCGACGGGTAGCGGATCTCATCATGCGGGACTACAAGAAGATTTTCCTGATGACCGCGCGGGAGGTCGCCGCCGAATGCGGAGTAAGCGAACCGACTATCATACGATTTGCGGTGGACCTGGGGTTTTCGGGATACGCGGAATTCCTGCAGTTTTTAAAGGGACTGCTTCATGTCGAGCTGACAAGCGCCGAACGGTTTGCGAAGACGAGCCGCAAAGAAAAGACAGGAACAACGATCCAGAGATATTGTCACAATGCGATCAGGAATCTCGAACACCTTTCACGGTCCATCTCCGATACTGAACTCAAGAGGATTGCGAGGAGGATCTTCGAGGCCGGCGCCGTGTACGTGGTCGGGAACAGGGCGTCGGCGACGCTGGCTTACCATTTCGGGTATTTGCTCAGGAAGATACGGGGGAACGTCTTCATAGACACGAATTTGTCCTGGGAACTGACGGACATGCTGAACCTGGCGGATGAGTCCACTCTGGTTTTCGTGATAGGATTTCCTCGCTATCCGAGGAGAACCATAGAGATCCTCAAGTATGCGAAAGAGTGCAAAGTGCGGACAATAGGACTCAGCGATAATCCCAAATCACCGGTCATTACCCTTGCGGATGAGCATATGATCGTGGACATCGAGGGTGTGTCATTCATAGACCCTTTCGCCCATATCATCGTTCTCCTGGGAGCTCTGGTTCACGAAATCGCCTTCCTCGACAACCAGGAAGCGATGAACCGTCTTTCCAAATTCGATGAAGGGGTGAAGAGGACCAACGAATTCTATTCGGTTGAGGCGATCGAGGAAAACCTTGGGTATCGATTCGACGGTCACTACGTAACTTCCCTCTGGCCGCAGAAGGAGGGCGCCTGATTGTACCGGAAGGAGTTTCTTGATGAATAAAGAACAGAATACATTTGAGAGAGGCAGGCATGAGTCTTGACGAAAAGGTAATTGCACAGGTTGTTGAGAAGGTTGTTCAGAAATTGATGGAACAACAGAATGAAGCGGCAGATTCAGACAAGCGGGCTCCAAAGAAAGGCCCGGACATCAGAGATGGTGTCTTTCAGGATATGGAGAGTGCGATCAAGGCGGCACTTGAGGCCCAGAAACAACTCGTGGCCTTACCTCTCTCCGTGCGCGAGAAACTCGTTCAGGCCATCAGGGACACGGGGCTCGCCAATGCCGGAAAGTACGCACGACAAGAATTCGAGGAAACGGGTCTTGGCTCGGCTGAAGATAACGTGAAAAAAATTGAATCTTCATGCCGGGTTTTGGGCATGGAGGACCTGGCTCCCGAAGTCTATGCCGGGGATAAAGGCCTGACCGTCATGGAGAGAATCCCGATAGGTGTCATCGCATCGGTCAACCCGGTGACGAACGGCGTTCCCACCATACTTTTTAATGGCATCATGATGCTGTCGGGCGGGAATACGGTCATCAACAACCCGCATCCCAGGACAAAAGGTTCATCGGCCGGAGCCATTCGGGAACTGAATGAGGCCATCATAGGCGCCGGAGGACCGGCGAATTGTATCTGCTGTCTCGAGGAACCTTCGGTTCCCTCCGCCCAGAAACTCATGACCCATCCCGATATCGGCCTCATAGCGGTTACCGGCGGCCACGGAGTGGTTGCCTTTGCATCAAAGACCGGCAAGAGAGTGATTGCAGGCGGTCCGGGAAATCCGCCGGTTGTAGTGGACGAAACAGCGGATCTGGACAGGGCTGCGAGGTGCATTATCGAAGGCGCGTCATTTTCAAACTGCATGGCCTGTGCCAGTGAAAAGGAAATCTTTGTGGTGGATTCCGTTGCCGATCAGCTCAAACAGCACCTGAAGCTCTACGGGGCCTATGAAATTACCCGGGAACAAGGGGAAGAACTCCTGCAGCATATTTTCAAGGAGATCAAGGAGCCGGGAACTCCGGGGGTCATCAACATGGATTATATCGGGAAGACCCCGAGTTTTATCCTCAGGACCATTGGGCTGGATGTGGATTCCTCCGCCAAAATAGTCATTCTGGAAACGGATAAGGATCATCCCCTTGTCTGGACCGAGCAAATCATGCCCGTTCTTCCCCTGGTGCGTTGTCGTGATGTTGATCAAGCCGTAGAGCGGGCAATAGCCGCGGAGCAAGGCAACGGGCACACCATGGCGATTCATTCCCGCGACCTCAACAACATCGGGAAAATGGCCAGCAGAGCCAGATGCGCGGCGTTTGTCAAGAACGGGTCCTGTGGGCTGGCCAGCGTCGGGGTTTCGGGAGAGGGCTATACTTCTTTTCATATCGCAACCAATGGAGAAGGGCAGACCCGCCCCCGGATGTTTACCTCGGTGAGGCGCTGCGTTATGACGGACGATTTCAGGTACCGTTACGGTCAGAACGGGGAGTAGTCCGGCTTGACGCGATGAACTGTGGTGGCTGGACCTAATCGGTTGCTTTTATTTTTCATGGGAGATGGCATCAATGGATCTTTTGAAAAGGGACAACTTCTCATCCGGTGCGCCGTTTGAGGAAAAGGTGGGATACAGCCGGGCTGTGAAGGTGGGAAATATGGTTTATGTGGGCGGAACCACGTCTACCAATTCCGAAGGCGTGGTAGAGGGTGCCGGCGATGCCTACCTGCAGACCAAGGTCGTCTTCCAGAAAATAGAAGATGCCCTCTCCCGCGCCGGAGCCAAGATTTCGGAAGTCGTGCGGGTTCGCTTCTATGTGACGGACATCAGCAAAGGGCAGGATTACCTGCGCGCATATTCCGAGTGGTACAAAACCGTCAAGCCGGTGATCACAATGGCGGAGGTAAGGGCGTTGGCGAGGCCGGAACATCTGGTCGAAATAGAGGCCGAAGCCGTTATCGGATCTTATCGGGTTTCTAACCACTGAAAATTGTGTGATTTGACAGACACAGGATTCAACTCATTGCGGTAGCTGATCAGACTGTACTTGACCAGGAACGCGACCTCGAAATTCGGATAAGGAAATAATGCGAAAGATCAGCAGGATTATTCTATGAAGGCCTCAAAAGGAGTGCACGCACTTTTTTGAGGGTCCGGTGATCTTGAAGCCATGAGCTGCGTTGGGTTCGAAGGGCAGGCCGGTGGAACTGTCAAGGAAATGCTGAGGAAAAATTTGTGAAACCGTGTTTCGGTAGTGCTCCAATCGGGATTCCAGCGAGATCATACGATCCGGACATGGTATCGTGACGACCGTAGGAAGGAGGTGACACAGGAACCACAGGAGAGGGACAAAAAACATTCAGGGATGAACAATTTGGGAAAGGAGTATAAGGATGAAAGGGAAAAAAGAACTATTCTTCGGGTCGCTCATTTTTGCTGCCGTATTTGTTGCCTTTTTGGTTTTCGGAAACACTACGGCTACGGCTGCACAAAAGGTCTATCGAATGAAGATACAGTCCGCGTATCCTC
>CAZEGG010000058.1:0-13168 GCA_964511755.1 uncultured Desulfobacteraceae bacterium
CGAGGGTCAAGCAGGACTGGGTCCATGTGGAACTGGTCAAGGAACTCATCAAGAATGATGTCCTGGTGCTCCAGACAGGATGTTCCCAGGTCGCGCTGGGAAAGGCAGGGTTATGTACCCCTGAAGCAGCGCACCTGGCAGGGGCCGGTCTCCGGGAAGTCTGCGAAACAGTGGGTATGCCGCCGGTGCTGGGTCTGGGTTCATGTGTTGACAACAGCCGAATTCTCATTGCAGCTTCTGAAATGGTGAGAATTGGAGGCTTGGGAGACAGCATTGCGGATCTGCCTGCGGCAGGAGCAGCGCCGGAATGGATGAGTGAGAAGGCTATCTCTATCGGGCAGTATTTTGTGGCGTCGGGCGTCTACACGGTGTTTGGTGTCACGTTTCCCATTATCGAAGAGACCAAGTTCCATAAACTGCTCTTCGAAGGGCTCGAAGAACTGGGATTTGGGAAGTGGGGCTTTGCGGTCGACCCCTACGAAACGGCCAGAATGATGATAGCGCATATCGACAAGAAACGGAAAGCCTTGGGTATCGACAAGGCAAGGGAACGGGTACTCTTTGATATGGCGGCGCGACGTGAACTGGAAGCGGCATGAGAGGATGAAATATATACTGCGAAGGAGGATGTGAACTGATGGAGAAGTATGTGTGCACGGTATGCGGATATGTGTATGACCCTGAGGCTGGAGACCCTGACAATGGAGTTGATCCCGGGACTGCATTTGAAGACCTGCCGGATGATTGGACCTGTCCGATCTGCGGTGCCACCAAGGATCTTTTTGAACCAGAATAGGAAAAAGGAGCCCTGGATCATTCACGCTGGAAAGATCCGGGGTCAGCTTTGTTAAGGCCCTCTTCTTTGACACGAGATGCCGCAAAAGGCAACATGTCCGGAACAGGCCGGAACATGAACCGAGCGGTTATGCGTGAGTTCTTCGACCATGTGGACGGAGAGGGGCCGTTATTCTCAGCGGGAGGCGCATATCACCATGAAACCAGTTGAAATTGCGAAGGATATCTATTGGCTGGGGGTCATTGATTGGAATATAAGGGACTTTCATGGGTACTCCACCTATCAGGGAACTACGTACAACTCCTTTCTCATCGTGGATGAGAAGATTACCCTGATCGACACGGTAAAGAAGGAATTTGCCGATGAATTGATCGACAGCATCAGCCATATTGTCGATCCGAAAAGAATAGATTATGTGGTGAGCAATCATACCGAAATGGACCACTCAGGCGGGCTTCCGAGAGTGATGCATCGTATCGGTGAGGACAAACCCATCTATTGCTCCAAGATGGGACAGAAAAACCTTTCCAGGCACTTTCCTCAAAAGTGGAATTACCAGCCGGTGGAAAACACCGGAGAATTTAGTATCGGCAGCAGGACCCTGACCTTTCTGGAAACGAGGATGGTCCATTGGCCGGACAGCATGTTCACGTACCTTAAAGAGGACAAGATCCTCTTTTCCAGTGACGGCTTCGGCCAGCATTATGCCTGTCCGGAGCGATTCGATGACCAGGCCGGTGACGACGCCGTCATGTACCACGCAAAAAAGTACTTCGCCAATATCCTGCTCCTTTACGCGCCGTTGATCCTCAAGCTGATCAGCAAAGTCACGGAAATGGGCTTGGAGATCAAGATGATCTGTCCGGATCACGGTGTCATATGGAGGCAGGATCCCGCCAGGATCATCAATGCCTACATGGAGTGGAGTGAACAGAAACCCGGCCGGAAAGCGGTCATTGTGTATGATACCATGTGGCACAGCACGGAGAAAATGGCTGAAACGATTGCTGAAGCCCTTGGAAAAGAGGGGGTTCCTGCAATTCCCATGAAACTCAGGACCTGTCACCGGAGCGACATCATAACGGAGATCCTTGACGCGGGAGCGGTCATCGTGGGTTCTCCCACCTTGAATAACGGGCTCTTTCCCACTGTGGCGGATTTTCTGACCTACATGAAGGGGTTGAAACCCCTCCATAAGGCGGCCGCCGCATTCGGTTCCTTCGGCTGGAGCGGCGAAGCGGTGAAACTCATCACCCAAGAGCTGGAGGCCATGAAGTTCGACGTGGTTGACCCCGGGGTTCGTGCCCAGTATGTGCCTGACAGGGAAAGCCTTGATGCCTGCCGGGAACTGGCCGGAAAGATCGCCCGGGCCTTGCCGGAGTAGGTACGGGAACGTGAAAGAACCGGTTGCGGCGTTGGAAAGGACAATCTTCCCTTTCCCCTAGGTCCGTACAGGCGCTCATCTCCATAACAAGAAGAAGAAAGAAGGGCTTTTTTTTGGGTTGACAGAAGTATGGCTGCTCATATAGGATAAAAAAAATCTTATTTATCCTGTTTAAGGAGTGGCCAATGCGGTTGACCAGGGCCGGTGAATACGCGGTAAGATGCATCCTGTATCTGTCTTCCAGGAATTCGAGCCAGGTTATTTCCCGCAAAGAGATTTCCCGGGAAATGGATATCCCGGGACCGTTCTTGACCAAGATCGCACAGCAACTCTCCAAGGCAGGGATCCTGGAGATCGTGCAGGGAGCAAAAGGTGGGTACAGGCTCTTGACCTCACCGGAAAAGCTGAGCCTGCTCGAGGTGATTGAGGTGATCGAAGGGGAACTGTTCCTGAATGACTGTTTGCTCAAACCGGAATCCTGCCTCAGGAGTCCGGGCTGCGCGGTCCACCGGGTATGGGAAACGGCAAGAGATCAACTCAGGCAGACACTCCGCCAGGCGACCATGGATAAGCTCCTTGAGGAAGAAAATTGCGTGAGGGAATTGAACGGCAAACACAGCGGAAATGAAACAGCTGTCTCACATATACTTGAAAATGACTAACTGGAAAGAAAGGAGGTTTCGCGATGAACGTTTTGTTTCTCTCACGGCTCCAGTTTGCTGCCGCCACCATGTTTCACTTCTTGTTTGTCCCTCTCACCCTGGGGTTGTCCATTCTTGTAGCCGTTATGGAGACCAAGTATGCCCGAACCGGCGACGAAGTCTATTTAAAGATGACCAAGTTCTGGGGGAAGCTCTTCTTAATCAATTTTGCAGTGGGGATCGTGACCGGCATTACCCTTGAATTCCAGTTCGGAACCAACTGGTCCCGCTACTCGGCGTTCGTGGGGGACGTCTTTGGATCCCTCCTGGCCATTGAGGCATCCGCGGCTTTTTTCCTGGAATCAACCTTGATCGGGGTGTGGATATTCGGGTGGAAGAAACTTTCCCGGAGAGCCCATGCCACGGTCATGTGGTTCGTTGCGGGGGCTTCAAGCCTCTCAGCCGTCTGGATCCTGATCGCCAATTCCTGGATGCAGCATCCAGTAGGCTATGTGATCAGGAACGGCAGGGCGGAATTGACTGATTTTGGCAGAGTTGTGCTGCAGAGATGGGCAGTCCTTGAATTCTCCCATGTGTTCAGTGCCGCTCTTATCCTGAGTTCATTTTTCGTCATGGGCATCAGTGCCTACCATCTTCTCAAAAAGCAGCATGTAGACTTTTTTACCAAGAGCTTTCGCATCGCTCTGGCATTCGGTGTTTTGTTTTCAGTTTTTGAAGTGGTGGAAGGCCACATTCATGGCTCGGACCTGGCGGAAAAGCAGCCTGCAAAACTCGCTGCAATGGAATCCCACTGGGAAACGTCCACCTACGCGCCCAAGTACCTTTTCGCCCTTCCCGATGAGCAGAAAGAACGGAACTCCATCGAGATTCTGCCCATTCCGGGTTTGCTCAGCCTCCTGGCAAAACACAGCCCGAGTGCGGAAGTGGAGGGATTGAAAGCTTTTCCGCGGGATGAGCGTCCTCCGGTTTTCATCAGTTACGCCTCTTTTAACACCATGGTGGCTCTGGGTTTTTATTTTGCTCTGATGGTCATCATCGGGTGGTTTAAACGAAACAAACTGATTGAAAGTCCAAGGTATCTGAAGTTTATGCTGTACTCTATTCCCTTGCCGTACGTGGCTGCGGAGTTGGGGTGGATCCTGGCTGAGGTGGGTCGTCAACCCTGGATTGTGTATGGAGTGATGAAGACCTCCGACGCAGTTTCTCCCATTGCGACGTCACAAGTCCTCATTACCTTTGTGGCGTTTGTCCTGGTGTATGGACTGCTGGGAACGGTAGGGTACTATCTCATTTTTAAGAACGCTCGAAGGGGCCCTGAAACCGTGTAGCCCCGTCTTGCCTGCTGCAGCATGTTTCGATACTTTAAAAGGAGGACAAAATGGCTCTGCAAAATGTGTGGTTTTTTCTCTGGGGGCTCCTCTGGGCAGTCTACTTCCTCACCGATGGCTTCGATCTTGGGCTGGGAAGCCTTCTCCCTTTCATTGCAAAAACTGAGGAAGAAAAGAGGATCGTGTATAATGCCATGGGACCCTTGTGGGATGGAAACGAGGTGTGGCTCATAACGGCCGGCGGTGTTACTTTTGCTGCTTTCCCTTTAGTGTACGCCGTGATGTTCAGCTCACTCTATTCCGCCCTGATGCTCATCCTGTTTGCCCTGATCGTCAGGGGTGTTTCTTTTGAATTCAGAGGAAAGGTTGAAAGCCCGGGCTGGAAAAGGATCTGGGACACCACCCTGTTCGTTGGCAGTCTGCTCCCTGCTGTTCTGTTCGGCGCCGCCTTTGCAAATATCTTCCGGGGCATTCCTATTGATCAGCAGGGGGTGTATCATGGTTCCCTGTTTACCCTCCTCAATCCCTACGGCCTTTTAGGAGGGGTTCTTTTTCTCCTGCTCTTCCTCGTTCACGGAGCCATATGGCTTGCCATCAAGAGCGAGGGAACGATCCATGAAAGAGCGGGTGCAACGGCCCGGAAACTCTGGCCCGTGCTCCTTGTGGCGGCGGTTATTTTTCTCGTCGCCACCAAATTTGCAACAAATCTTTACGCCAATTACCTGGCCCACCCCGCACTCTTTCTCGTGATCCTTCTTACCGTACTCGCGCTTCTGGGGACCAGGATATTCCTGGCAAGAGAAAAGTATTGGAAGGCGTGGTTTTCGTCCGCCGTGACGATTGTGGGTGCTACGTTTTTCGGAGTGATCGGTCTTTTCCCGGATATGTTTCCCTCAAGCCTGAACCCTGCATACAGCTTGACGGCCCATAATGCGTCGTCAAGTCCGCTGACATTGAAAATTATGCTCATCGTTGTCGTCATATTCGTACCGATTGTTCTGATTTATCAGATCTGGGTTTATCATCTGTTCAAAGACAAGGTCACGAAAGAGGACCTTGCCTATGAAGAGGCATACTGATATAAAATCACAATTATATCCCAGAGGGTTTCATTGCAGCAGCCATTGGAAGGGGGTGGTTCTATGAAGGAGCTGAAAGTGGGTTGCGGCAAACCGACCGGTGCAATGGTGGGCTCGCCGGAGAAAGGAAACAGGGAAGAAGAACCCATGAGAGAAAAGGAGGTGGTCAGCATGGCGGAAGTGAAAGTTGGCGCAAAGGCCCCGGATTTTGAAGCGCCGGCCTATCAGAATGGACAATTCGGGCAGGTCAGTCTTTCCGATTACCTGGGAAAATGGGTGGTTCTCTGCTTTTACCCGGGGGATTTTACCTTCGTCTGACCGACTGAACTGGCGGCAGTTGCCACCAGGTATGAAGAACTTCAAGCCATGGGTGTGGACGTATTGTCTGTGAGCGTGGACAGCCATTTTGTCCATAAAATGTGGCAGGATCATGAACTCTCGAAAATGGTTGAAGGCGGTGTCCCTTTTCCCATGCTCTCGGATGGTTCAGGCAATATCGGCAAGGTCTACGGAGTCTATGATCCGGATGGAGGAGTTGAGATGAGGGGGCGCTTCATCATCGATCCGGACGGAGTGATCCAGGCCATGGAAATCCTGACCCCTCCGGTGGGCCGGAATGTCAGCGAATTGATTCGCCAGATTCAAGCCTTTCAGCTCGTGCGGAAAACAAAGGGCGCCGAGGCAACGCCGTCGGGCTGGGAACCCGGAAAACCGACCTTAAAGCCCGGACCGGATCTCGTGGGAAAGGTCTGGGAAGAATGGAAGGTTGAGAGTGCCTTTTGAGCATCATCGAAAGAAGAGATGTCCCGATTGTCTGGAATGCCAGGTGTGCGGTGAAACCCGCTGCCGTGTCTGCAGAAAGTGCGGCCACGGAAACGGAATCTCCGAGTTGGGCAGCGGTTTCACCCACCGGGAATACCTGGCATGGAAGAAGAAGCGCATGGAGAAATGCGATGAAAGCACCTCCAGTCATTGACATCAGTGAATGCTCTGATTGTGGCACATGCATTGAGCTCTGTCCCGCAGTGTTTGTGCGGAACAAGGAGACAGGGCTTATGGAGGTGCGGGACTTGGAGGAATATTCTCAAGAGGAGATACAAAAGGTCATGAGTTACTGTCCACAGGACTGTATAATGCTTTCGGAGGATGCTTGAGGCAGATACCATGGTGGGCGGAGAAGAGCTGACGGGCCGCAGGCTCAAACAGCGAGTCGGGATGCTCCTCGAATCTTCTGATTTTTCCTCAATGCTCAGGGAACTTCGTAATTTTCCTGCCAGAAAAGTCATCAACTCCCTTTTTTCTTTCCTTTATCATTCCAACGATCAAATGAAATGGCACGCCGTGACGATGATGGGGACCCTTGTCGCGGAGCTCGCTGAACAAAACATGGAATCGGCGCGGGTCATCCTGCGCCGTCTCATGTGGAACCTGAACGATGAATCAGGAGGAATCGGGTGGGGCTCCGCTGAGGCCATGGGCGAGATACTTGCAAACCACAAAGGCCTTGCAACCGAGTATGCAAATATCCTAATATCATACATACGAAAAGACGGCAATTTTCAGGAAAATGAATTGATGCAGCGGGGGGTTCTCTGGGGAATCGCCCGGCTTGCACAGGCGAGGCCGAAGCTCGCCCTGGGTGCTGCGGCTCATGTGATGCCGTTTCTCTCATCCCCTGATCCGGCGAAACGAGGTCTCGCGGTCCGGATCACCGCTTTGCTCCGTGCCGGAGAAGCCCGAGATGCGCTCCTGCATCTTCGTTATGATGAGAGCGAATTCTCCATCTACCTCGACGGATCGCTTCTCCGCTGCTCCGTAAGCGAGATGGCGCAATGGGCCCTGGAAAAAAACCGCCTGCGGCACCTTGATCGAGGATTGAAGGGTCATCGCGACCGGGGCATGTTCTAGGTTCCATGGTGATCAGACAAATTGCACATGCATAGTAAGGGGGTCGGTCCGTTCACCGCCTGTTCGCGGCCGAGAGGTCGCTCCCACAGAAAATTGGTGGTGAAACGGCAGGGAGGAGCAACGTCCACGTTGTGAACGAAAAGGGATATTCAATTGTTTCATCGCTCTGCTGGTCAAAATAACCCGTTGTCCGGGTACTCACAAAGCAGTTAGTGCCCGTCCACGAATAGAAATTGGGCACTGAGGGGTTTCCAATCCAGAAATGAGATATTTTTTTGCGAGATCAAGGAAACCAAGGGATGACACGGAGACGTACGTTAGTACGTCGCACAAGTGATCCCGCAGATTGACGAAGAGATTGTGAAAAATGGCCATTTATCGATGGAAACCAGTTAACAAATGGAGAAGAAGGGAGTGAAAGTATGAAGACGCGTTATGCAAACCCCTACGTCATCGGCGCATTCCTGGGACTGGTACTCCTGTTCACTTACTATACCATGGGAAGGGGGCTGGGTTCATCTTCTTCGTTCGCCCGGATCGCTACGGCCGGCGTTCACCTTGTGGCTCCCGAGCATGCGGCGGCCAATAAGTATTACTCAAAATACCTCGCCGGCGGAAGATCGCCGCTCATGGCGTGGCTGGTTTTTCTTACCCTCGGGGCGGGACTCGGGGGTCTGTTTTCGGCCTTTATTTCCAAAAGAGTCAAAGGCGAGGTCATACGAGGTCCGTCCATCGGGGTCAGCGCACGGCTCTGGCTTGCCCTCCTGGGAGGAGCGCTTTCCGGATTTGCCGCCAGACTTGCCCGGGGTTGTACCAGCGGACAGGCGTTGACCGGTTCGTCGGAGATGGCCTTCGGAAGCTGGGCCTTCATGTTTGCGATCTTTGCGGGGGCGTACGCGACCGCCTATTTCCTGAGAAAGGAGTGGCGGTGATGGGACCTCTCTACAAATTCGGATGGTTTGATTTTGCTTACAGCCTCCAGCTTGCCGGATTGATCGGGTTCATGTTCGGCTTTCTGCTGGAACGTGCAGGCTTCGGGGACGCGAGAAAGCTGGTAGCTATCTTCTACCTCAGGGATTTTGCCGTGCTGAAGGTGATGTTTACGGCCATCGTTGTGTGCATGCTGGGACTCCTCTTTTTTTCGGTGTTCGGCTGGATCGATCTTTCGAAGGTGTATCTCCTGCCGACATACATCTGGCCCCAGATTGTCGGAGGCTTCGTGCTCGGTATGGGGTTCGTTATCGGCGGCTACTGCCCGACCACATCAGTCGTATCGGCAGTTTCAGGGAAACTGGACGGATTGATTTTTCTGGTGGGAATGATCCTGGGATCGATTATTTTTGCCGAACTCTTCCCGGTCCTTGAAAAATTTTACTCTTCCGGCAGCATGGGGGCCGTGCGGTTGTCGGATGTCCTGAAGATCAACTCGGGGCTCATCGCCCTGCTGGTGTGTCTGATGGCGGTCGGTGCATACTGGTTGGTGGAAAAAGTGGAAAACAAATTTGGAGACCCCGAAACCCTGCCTGTAGGATCCGGAAAAGTGAAGAGGTGGGCAGCAGCGCTCCTTGTCGCCCTCGGCCTTGTCCTGGCTGTCGTCAATCCCGACCGGATTATAACGAAAAAGATCCCTGCGGCAATGGAGAAGAAACCGAAAACGGAAGCGGTTCAAAAGGCATCTCCAAAATCCTCCGAACCGGAATCTTCCGGGGCGGTGATACATGAAGACGAAGGGTGTTAATTTTGGAGGATCCTGTTAGGTTTTTCCGATGCGGGATCTGGAAGTAATAGAAAGGGAAATAGGAGGAAGAAGAAATATGGAAGAAAAGCCTGTTAAGATGTACTCACTGAGTACCTGCAGTCATTGCAAGGCCACCAAGAGGTTTCTGAATGAGTGCATGGTGCAGTATGATTTTACGGATGTGGATTTGCTCGAAGGGGAAGAGCGGGCGGCCATCCTCGATGAAGTCCGGAAATGGAACCCGAACTGCTCGTTCCCGACCATAATTATCGGAGACAAGGTCATCGTCGGGCATAAAGAGGATGAAATCAGAGAAGCGCTCGGCCTGACAACTGACGAATAACTGCTGTTCAAGGCCTTGACAGAGACCTGAGAACCAGGGAAAGAGAGAAGAAGTGATGTTTGTCCTCGGATTGCAGGGGAGTCCCCGCAAGAAAGGCAACACGGCCTCCCTGCTCGCCGCTTTTCTGGAGGAAGCAGGGAATCTGGGCGCCCGCACCCGGCAACTGGATGTTGCAAAGCTGAACATTAACCCATGTCAGGAATGCGGGACCTGCGAGAGGAAGGGTTTTTGTCCGCTTGATGATGACATGCAGGAGGTGTATCGCCTGCTCTGGAAGGCCGATTTTATCGTGATGGCGACGCCCATCTTCTTTTACGGGCCGACCGCCCAATTGAAGGCCCTCATCGACCGGTCCCAGGCGCTGTGGGCGCGGAAATATACCCATAAGCTTACGGACCCCGGCCGGAAGTGGCGAAAAGGGTTCATGCTCGCCGTGGGCGCCACGAAAGGGAAAAACCTCTTTGAGGGCACCGAACTGACTGCCAAATACTTTTTTGATGCAGTGGGCGCGCATTTCGAGGGGAGCCTGGGATACAGGATGATAGAGAATCGCGGGGACATAGCTCAGCATCCCACCGCCCTTGCGGACGCACGGGGAAAGGCGAGAGATCTGGTCGGACCCCTCCTCAAAAGGAAAAAGGTTCTTTTTGTCTGCCGGGAAAACGCCTGCAGGAGCCAGATGGCCGGTGCGTTTGCGCAGTTCCATTTCGGCGACCGGTTGGACGTTGAAAGTGCGGGAAGCACCCCTGCAGCAGATATAAATCCGGACATGGTAAGGGCCATGAGCGAAAAAGGCATCGACCTGGCCTACCGGAGACCCGCGGCATTGAATGCGGTACTGGAATCCTTTCTCCCCGAAGTAATGGTATCCATGGGCTGTGAAGAGGCCTGTCCTCTGGTTCCCGGCGCCAGGGTCGAGCAATGGGATATCCCTGATCCAGCGGGAAAGGGAATCGCCTTAATGCGAGAGATCAGGGATGAGCTTGAAACGAAGGTGAGGAATCTTTTTGGAGATGGAGCCCCCTGACCACCCTTTTGCTTCCAGTTCTCCGTACATACCTTGTCTCACCAAAATACCCTCCGATTCCTTGACTTGGGCTATTCCATTATTAGTTTTTCTACGAGGTCCGGTACGATAACAAACGGGGTTCCCGGCAGGCGGCACACTGTCCTGCCGGAGCCGACGGAAGGAGAGAATCATGGAAAAAACGACGCTTTCAATCCCCAATATCAGCTGCCACCATTGCGTGATGAGCATTAAGAACGAGTTGGGCGAAATTCAAGGGGTCTCCAAGGTGGAAGGCGATCCCGGGGCAAAAGAGATCACCGTGGAATGGGAAGCACCCGCAACCCTGGAAGCGATCAAGGCCACCTTGAAGGAAATAAATTATCCAGCAGCGGCGTAACGAGGTAAAGATGGCTGCGAAAAATGTGACACTCCCCGTGACGGGAATGACGTGCGCTAATTGTGCTCTGAATATCGAGAGAAATGTGAAGAAGCTCGATGGGGTGCAAGGGGCGAATGTCAACTTCGCGGCCGAGCGGGCTACTGTGGAATACGACCCGGACCAGCTTCAGGTAAAGGATCTGGTTGAAAAGATCCGGGATGTGGGCTACGGCGTTGCCAGCGCATCTGTGGAGTTTCCCGTCACCGGCATGTCGTGCGCCAATTGTGCCATGAACATCGAACGGGCTTTGAAGAAAAAAGTGCCCGGGGTGGTGGACGCTTCGGTGAATTTTGCCTCGGAGCATGCATTTGTGGAGTATATCCCCGGCCTCACCGGCATCGATGAGATGATCAATGCCATCGAAGGCGCGGGCTATGGGGCAATACGACCCAGCGAAGAAACGGATGCGGAAGATGCCGAGCTTGCCGCGCGCAGGGCCGAGATACGGGATCAAACGATCAAATTTGCGGTGGGAATCCTTTTTACTGCGCCTCTCTTCTTCCTCAGTATGGGGAGGGACTTCAGCCTCCTGGGAGCCTGGAGTCACGCGCTGTGGGTTAACTGGCTCTTTTTTGCGCTGGCAACACCGGTACAGTTTTATACAGGCTGGGACTACTATTCCGGGGGATGGAAGAGCCTGAAAGCGGGCGGGGCAAACATGGATGTCCTGGTGGCCATGGGCTCTTCCGTGGCCTATTTCTATTCCCTGGCGGTACTCCTCTATTCCCCCTTGGGAGAACACGTTTATTTCGAGACATCGGCCGTCATTATCACCCTTATCAAGATGGGCAAGATGCTGGAATCGAGGACCAAGGGACGGACAGGCGGTGCCATACGGAAGCTCATGGGATTGCGTCCGAAGACGGCGACCATTTTAGAAAACGGGAAGGAAGTGGAGATCCCTCTTTCCCTGGTGAGAATAGGGCAAGTGATCATCGTGCGGCCGGGCGAGAGCATTCCCGTGGACGGCGTGGTTCTGGAAGGGGAATCGAGCGTGGATGAATCCATGCTCACGGGCGAGCCGATTCCAGTGGACAAGAATCCCGGCGACACCGTTGCGGCGGGTACGATCAATGGGGACGGCCGTCTCAAATTTGAGGCAAAACGAGTCGGGAAAGATACCGCCTTGGCCCAGATTATTCGCATGGTCCAGGAGGCTCAGGGAAGCAAGGCGCCGGTGCAGGCCCTTGCGGATAAGGTTGCCGCGGTGTTTGTTCCCGGTGTGATGGCAATCGCATTCATTACGTTTATTATTTGGCTGAGCCTGGGCAGCGCATTCGTGCCTGCCATGATACGTCTGGTCGCGGTCCTCGTGATCGCCTGTCCGTGTGCCTTGGGCCTTGCCACTCCTACCGCCATCATGGCGGGTACCGGCAAGGGGGCTGAGCACGGCGTACTCTTCAAAAGCAGTGAGGCCCTGGAGACTGCAACCAAACTGGATACCCTTGTCCTCGACAAGACCGGGACCATTACCGTGGGGAGACCTTCGGTGGTGAATATTATCTCATTTGATTCGCCTCGATCGGGAGAGGAGGAACTCCTCCGTCTTGCCGCTGCGGTGGAAAGGGGTTCAGAACATCCTCTCGGGAAGGCCATCGTCAAGGAAGCGGAAGCGCGGAAAATTCCCCTTCCCGAGCCGCAGGACTTTGTTGCATCCAGGGGCCTTGGCGTCCAGGGGAAAATTGACGGAAAAGAGATTCTGGTAGGGAAATCCGCGTGGTTAGGTGAAAAACAGATAGATCTTTCGGTTGCAGAGGACCAGATCCGTGCGCTTCAGGCTGAAGGCAAGACGGTGATGACGGTGGCGGTGGAAGGAAGAGCCTCAGGTCTGATTGCCGTGTCCGATGTCCCCAAACCGGAATCGAGCGAAGCTGTTTCCCAACTGCATCACCAGCATCTCAGAGTGGTCATGCTCACCGGGGACAACGAGCAAACAGCAAAGGCTATAGCTTCCCAGGTACATATCGATGATGTGGTTGCCGAGGTGCGTCCGGAGGAGAAGGCAGGGAGGATCAAGGCCCTCCAGGAAGCAGGGAATAAAATCGGCATGGTAGGCGACGGCATAAACGATGCTCCGGCACTGGCGCAGGCGGATGTGGGCTTTGCCATTGGAACGGGGACGGATGTTGCCATCGAGGCCGGTGGTGTGATATTGGCGAGCGGCAATCTGATGGGTATTTCCAAGGCCGTCAATCTGAGCAGAAAGACCATGCGGACCGTGAAACAGAATCTCTTCTGGGCCTTTGCCTATAATGTTGTTCTCATCCCGATTGCAGCAGGGATTCTCTATCCTTTCACGGAAGTGCCGGAGTTTTTGAGACAACTGCATCCCATACTGGCGGCGTTGGCCATGGCAGTGAGCAGCATCACCGTGGTCTCCAACAGTCTTCTCCTCTACAAGACCAAGGTGTAGCTCTTTTATCAAGTACGATATCGGCCGGCTTCCGGTAGTGGAGCAAGGAGACCTGATCGGCATTGTTAC
>CAZEGG010000059.1:0-13096 GCA_964511755.1 uncultured Desulfobacteraceae bacterium
GGAACCCGCAGCTCGACGAAGTCGAGAATGCGGAGGGGGTAGCTATCCCACGCTGATAAGTCACTGAAAAGACCAGCCCGGAAAGCTCGGAACGGAAGAAATGGCCTCCTTCCTGAGCATTCATAGAAGGTTGCCGGATGGCTTCTCCTGGGCAGGCGAAGGGTCTGTGTGAACGCATACGGTATGAGGGAGAAGATCCTATCCCTTTTCGTGAGGCTGCTGCGCCCATAGAATCGGGTGTTTTCTTTCACCCGCCCGGAGAAAAAACCCGCCTCCCTCCTCCCCCTCCTCAATGTGGTCGGCGAGCTGGTAATAGGCGGCACGGGTGAAACGGGCGGGAAATCGTCCGTTCTTGACCGCGCAGTAGAGGACGTTCTCTCTCCCCACTGAAAGGGTTTCCGGGGAGAGTCTTTCGACGGAATCATCGCTCAGGTGGAGGAAGAAGGCCGTCTCCTTTCCGTCAACTCTTCTCACCACAAACGCGGTATCTTCCACCTCCACAGAACAGGCGTTTCCATCCCAGTGAAGGACATATCGGCCCCGGCTGTCCCGCTGCATATTGGCATAAAAGTGCCGAATGATGTCCCTGCGGACTATCTCGGCTCCGTGGTGGAACCATCTTCCTTCCTTGTCGATGAAGATCTCGCATGGAGGCATGTCGTCAATAGTCGAGTGTTCCATCCTGGTCTTTCCTCATCAATCTCCGGCTGGCCCGGTCACCTGCGATAATGCATCCATCAACCCTTCTGCGGGAAGGACTCTGAGGAGAGGATAAAGGGGATTCCGACGATAGCAGGACAGTGTCCGTTCATGGACGTCTTCGGACACGGCTGCGGTGCAGTCTTCGATCAGAACGGCCTTGAAGTCGTGGCACAGGGCGTCCATGACCGTTGTGAGCACGCAAAAGTTGGTGGTGATGCCCGAGACGGCGCAGAGAGACACCTTTCTTTCATGCAGCCGGTCGGCGAGATCGGTCCGGAAAAAAGCGGAAAACCGGGGCTTGGGAAGCCAGAGATCCTGCTCACGCATATCAAGCTCATCCACTACCTCCGCCCCTTGCGTTCCCGCGAGGGAGTGGGGTTTCATGGAGCCCCGAAAGATAAAATCATCCGGGTTGAAGGCATCGGTTGCGAAAACCACGGGCCAGGCATTCTTTCTGAAGAAACCGATCAGGCCATTGAGGCGCGGAATCATCTCCTTCGCAAAAGGGGTAATGGGCAATGGCCGATCCTCGCGAAAGTTATCCTTGACCATATCGATGATCAACAGTGCCGGTTTTTCCTGTCCGTCAAATCCCATGCATCATCTCCTCATCTTCGCTACCTGCTCGATAACATAGTGTGCGGCCTCTTCTACCTGAGCCATAGTATTCTGCCTCCCCGTGCTGAAACGAAGGGCCCCCATTCCTACGCGGTCGGATACTCCCATGGCGGACAGGACATGTGAAAGTCTCACTGTCCTGTCGTGGCATGCTGCTCCGGTGGAGGCAAGGACTTTGGGGACCCCTTCGAGAATCTTCGCCCCTTCCAGGCCCGGTACGGAAACATTCAGCGTATTGGGGAGCCTGCGCTCAGGGTCCCCGTTCAGGACCAGGTCATCTATTCCCTGAAATAGAAGATCCTGCAGGTGATCCCGCATTTTCCGGTTGTTCTGCACATCTCTTTCAAGCCTCTCTCTCGCCATCCTGCACGCTGCACCCAAGCCTGCCGCCAGGATCATATTTTCCGTGCCGGCTCGTCTGCCGCCTTCCTGGGCCGCACCGTGTATGAGCGGCGTAACCTCCAAACCCTTCCGGATATGCAGGACTCCGATCCCCTTGGGGCCGTAAAGCTTATGCCCGGCAAGGCTCAGGAAATCCACGCCGAGCTCATGCACATCCACCCGGATTTTTCCTACCGCCTGAGCCGCGTCCGTGTGGAAAACCACCCCGTGGTTTCGAGCGATGCCCGAAATGGTCTCTATGGGCTGGAGTGTGCCTGTCTCGTTGTTGGCGAACATCACACTGATGAGTCGGGTTTCGGGCCTTATCGCCCTTTCCACTGCCTCCGGATCAACCCGTCCGAATCCATCCACGGGAAGGATCGTCACTTCCACGCCCAACTCCATGAGGAAAATGGCCGGATTCAGGATGGCCGGGTGTTCCACTGAGGTGGTAATCACGTGACACGCGGAAGGCTGTCTCCAGTCAATCAACCCCTTGAGGGCCGTATTGTTTGATTCTGTTCCGCCCGAAGTAAAAACGATCTCCTCCGGTGCACAGCCGAGCAGCGATGCCACCTCCTCGCGGGACCGCTCAACGAATTCTTTCGCTTCCCGGCCCAGGAAATAGGCGCTCGAGGGATTCCCGAACGTCCCTTCAAGGAAAGGCCTCATTGCCTCCGCAGCCTCCGGAATCACGGGAGTGGTGGCGTTGTGGTCCAGATAGATATATGCGCTTTCTTTGTGTTCCATTGTTTCCTTTCCGACGATGCATTTCGAGACGCTGAACCCGAGTTTCCGCCTCGTGCGTATTCACACATGGGTCTTGGGCACGAGGGGGTTCCGACCTGGAAATGGAATATTTTTTGCAAGACCAAGAGTTCCGGGAACCCGCTGCGAAGCAGTGGGACTTCGTCACCGCAAAGCGATGCGAAGAAATCAAGGGATTACGCGGAGAACTCCTTTAGTATGCCCACAAGTGATCCCGCAGATTGACGCCTGCCTTTTGACCGGCAGGAGATTGCTGAAAAACGGCCATTTGTGAATCGAAAGTACCTCATATTTTGTCAATTGACAACCTATTCTCATAATGATAACTTTTATTCTTTTTAATTTCTTTTGGAATCAAGGAGTTGCCTGAGTGCATCCGATTTGGCTGGCAGGCTGCAACCCGCAACACGGAGGACTAGGTGCATGGTAGCGGATAATCAAAAGAAATTCATCCTCTGGTTCAACGAGATCGGCATCGAAGATGTGCCTTTGGTCGGAGGAAAAAATGCATCCCTGGGCGAGATGTTCCAAAAACTCCACAAGACAGGGATCAAAGTCCCGAACGGCTTTGCGATTACCGCTTATGCATACCGGTATTTTCTCAAGTACGCGGGCATCGAAGACGAAATCAAGAAGATTCTGAAGGGTCTTGATACCCATGACATGCAGAATCTCATGATGAGAGGGCGGGCGGTCAGGGATGTCATCCGGCATGCAGAATTCCCCCCGGATCTGACACAAGCCATCTATACCTCGTATGACCAGCTGGCAAAGGAATTCGACCAGGAGGGCATGGACACGCTGGATGTGGCCATCCGGTCGTCCGCCACCGCCGAGGACCTCCCTGATGCCTCCTTTGCCGGACAGCAGGATACATTTCTCAATGTCTGCGGGCGGAGAGATGTTCTGGACTCATGCCGCAAATGTTTTGCGAGCCTTTTTACCAATCGTGCCATTTCCTACAGGCACGATAAAGGGTTCGGCCAATTCGACGTCTCCCTCTCCATCGCGGTCCAGAAGATGGTCAGAAGTGATTCCGCTTACTCGGGGGTGATTTTTTCCATAGATACGGAGACAGGCTTCCAGGACGCGGTTTTTATCACCGGCGCTTACGGCCTCGGCGAAAACGTTGTCCAGGGGGTGGTCAATCCCGATGAATATTATGTATTCAAACCCACGCTGAAGCAGGGGAAACGGGCCATCATCAGCAGGAAAGTCGGAGATCGGGATATCAAGATGGTTTATTCCATGGAGGATGAAACCACCATCAAGAATGTGGCCACGACCCTGGATGAAAGACACCGCTATGTCCTCGATGATGATGAAATCCTGAAACTGGCCGAGTGGGCCTGCATTATCGAAGAGCATTACAGCGATGAAGCAGGCTACTTCAAACCCATGGATATCGAATGGGCGAAAGACGGCGACGGAATCAACGTGGGAACGGGGGACCTCTTCATCGTACAGGCGAGGCCGGAAACCATCCACTCCAGAGCAAATACAAACAAATATGAAAACTATCGGCTCCTGGAAAAAGGGGAGATGATCGCCATCGGCACCGCTGTGGGCACAAAAATTGGTCAGGGCATGGCTCACGTGATTCAGGCCACCGTGGAGATGGATCAGTTCAAAGAAGGAGAGGTCCTGGTGACAAGCATGACGGACCCGGACTGGGAGCCGGTCATGAAGATCGCATCCGCCATCGTGACGAACAAGGGAGGGCGAACATGTCACGCAGCCATTGTCTCGAGGGAACTGGGAATCCCCTGCGTGATCGGCACCGGAAACGCCGATGAAGTAATCAAGAACGGCCAGGAGATTACCGTCTCGTGCTGCGAGGGAGAGACCGGCCATGTGTACAAGGGACTCCTCAAGTACGACGTGGAAACATTCAACCTCGATGAATTGCCGAAAACTCGTACAAAAATCATGATGAACGTGGGGATACCGGAAAAGGCCTTTTCCCAGGGCTTGATTCCCAATGACGGGGTCGGGCTGGCGCGTGAGGAATTCATCATAAACTCGCATATCGGGATCCATCCCCTGGCTTTGCTCGAATATGATGCGCTCAAGAAAAAGGCAAAAACGGATCACCAGATTGCCGGCGTGGTTTACAAAATAGACGAAGCCACCTCGGTTTATGATGATAAGGCCCGTTTTTTTGTGGACAAACTGGCAGAGGGAGTGAGCCGGATCGCCGCTGGTTTCTACCCCAACGACGTGATTGTCCGCCTCTCCGATTTCAAGACCAATGAATATGAAAATCTCCTCGGCGGATACATTTACGAACCGAAGGAAAGCAATCCCATGATCGGCTGGAGAGGAGCATCCCGCTATTATGATGAGATCTTCATGCCCGCATTTGAGCTTGAATGCCTCGCTCTCCAAAAGGCCCGGAACGAAGTGGGTATGACGAACATAAAGCTCATGATCCCCTTTTGTCGCACCCCTGAAGAAGGCAGAAGAGTCATTGATCTGATGAAACAATTCGGGCTGGTGCAGGGAGAAAACGGGCTGGAAATCTACGTGATGTGTGAAATCCCGAGCAATGTCATCTGTGCCGATCAGTTCGCGGACATCTTTGACGGCTTTTCCATCGGTTCAAACGATCTTACCCAGCTGGCGCTGGGACTGGATAGGGATTCCTCCCTGGTATCTCATCTGTATGATGAACGAAACGACGCCGTGAAAAGACTGGTGAAACAGGTGATCGACATTGCCAAGAAAAAGAAGAGAAAAATCGGCATCTGCGGCCAGGCCCCGAGCGACTTCCCTGATTTTGCCGAGTTCCTGGTCGAATGCGGCATCGACTCCATGAGCCTGATCCCTGATACCGTCATCAAGACCAGGCTGGCAGTGGCTGAAAAAGAGAAAAAAATGGGTATTGTACCGGAGAAAGAATAGAAAATGACTTCCATAAGAATCCTCGGAACGGGCTCGTATGTCCCGCCCAAAATCCTCAGTAATCATGACCTGGAAAAAATGGGACTCGACACCACGGATGAGTGGATCGTCCAGCGCACCGGCGTGCGGGAAAGGCGCATGGCAGAACCTGATGTAACCACATCCGACCTGGCCTATGAGGCCAGTCTCAAGGCGCTGGAAATGGCCCGTCTCACGGCAAGGGATATGGACCTGATTATCCTCGCCACGATCACCCCGGACACCTGTTGTCCTGCCGGCGCAAACTGGCTGCAGGCCAAGCTGGATGCTCCCCAGGCTGTCACGTTCGACGTGACCGCGGCCTGCTCGGGTTTTATTTTCGGTCTGAACGTGGCGGAGCAGTATCTCAAAACCGGAGCTGCCAGGAATGCTCTCGTCGTCGCCTCGGAAGTCATGACGCGGACCCTGGACTGGACAGACCGTACCACCTGTATCCTCTGGGGGGACGGGGCCGGAGCAGCGATCCTCAGGCTTGGAGATGAAGGACCTGAAATCCTCTCTACTCATGTGCATACCGATGGCGCCAACGGGCAGGATCTGCTCCTGCCGGGAGGCGGATCAAAAACCACGCCCATCACCCATGAGAGCGTGGATAAGCAACTCCACACCCTGAACATGATAGGAGCCAATGCCAGTTTCAGGGTCGCTGTTCGTCATTTTGTAGACTCCATTAAGGAAGCAGCCGTCTTCAACAGGGTGGCGGTTGAAGACATCGACTGGTTCATCCCTCACCAGGCCAATCTGAGAATGTTTCAATCCATGGCCAAGACCCTCGATGTACCCATGGAAAGATTCTACGTGACCCTCCACAAATACGGAAACATATCCTCTGCCTCGTGCGCCATCGCCCTTGACGAAGCGGTGCGTGATGGGAGTATCAAAGAAAAAGACCTTGTCTGCCTCCCGGTCTTCGGAGGCGGTTTGACCTGGGGCAGCGCCCTCATCAGATGGTGAAGCAATGGAGCGGCGGATTCTCAATGGGGAAGACAAGACGTTTATGTCACCCGCTGAAATCGTGAAGGGCTTGAAGATCGGGGTCATGGAAGGCCCGGGCGGGTATCGGGAAGGTGCGCCCGTGCTGTTCATGATCCACGGCGCCGGCGGGTGTGCGCAAACGTGGCAAGGTCAGATACGCCCGCTGGGCAAAGAGATGAACACCCTCGCGATCGACCTTCCCGGTCACGGCGAGACACCGGGGCCGGGAAGGGACACCATAAGCTCTTACGCCGCCTGGATACGGGAGATCCTGCTTCGCATGGACACGAAACCACTCTTTCTCATGGGCCACTCCATGGGAGGAGCTGTTGTCCAGGAGGCAGCGCTTCTTTTTCCCGAGCTTCTCTCAGGCATTATCCTCGCGTCGACCGGACCGCGTCTTCCGGTGGCACCCCAGTTTCTGGAAGGACTCAGAAACCGGTTCGAAGGAACGGTTGACACTATCATCAGATACGCATATGCCTCCGACGCGGATCCTGTCCTGATGGGACAAGGCGCGCAACTGATGAAGGAGGCCGGGCCGTCCGTTGTCCATGACGACTTCCTGGCTTGTGACCGGTTTGACCGCAGGAATGAGATTTCCCGGATAACTCTGCCCTGCTTGATCCTGTGCGGAGAACAGGACAAACTCACCCCTCCGTCCCTCTGCGAGGGGTTGAAAAAGGCCATTCCCGGGGCCCGGTTCGTTCAGGTGCCCTCCGCGGGACACATGGTCATGATTGAAAATTACCGGGTGTTCAACGAGGCGGTGCACGACTTCGTCATGGCGTCAGCGTGAGGCCCCATCGTGCTCGAAAAAAGATTGCCGTGGCCCTTCGCCACGGTCCTTTGCGCGCTTTCCCTGCGGATTTCCTTGACTTATGAGCCCGAAGTGGGATATAGGTAGCATGCAAACTGCTTTACACTCATCAAGAAGGGACTAAAGAAGACATTGAGCCGAGACGATCTGATCCAATTGGAAGGAAAGATAACCAGGGTCCTGGGAGGCGGAATTATGGAAATCGAGTGTGATAACAACGTAATCATCCGCGGACGCCTATCGGGCCGTATGAAAAAATACCGGATCAAGGTCATGGTTGGTGACCGGGTCCAGGTAAGCGTCTCACCCTATGATCCCACCCATGGTCTCATCACCTACCGCATGAAATAGGTAAAAGCCCTCCCCTGGCGAACAAGCTTCCTCATCCGTCGAATCATAGCATCCCTACCGATATTCTCCTCCACACGAAGGGCCGGCTCCTCGATACCTTTCCGGTTGATGAAAATGATCGTGGGGACTCCTTGCACCTTATACCGTGCCAGAGGCTTATCCTGTCCCACAAGTTAATGGGTGAGATCAACCCGCAAAGTCACCAACTTCCTGCCCCAGACCAGCACCTCCGGGTCGGAGAAAACATCCCTGTCAAGGGCCTGGCAGGGACTGCACCGGTCAGCATAAAAGTCGAGAATGACTGGTCTGCTCTGTTTGGGGGCCTCTCAGTCTCTCATCGCTCTTCATCTTTAAGTTATGAGTTCCATAGAGTGGTCAAAGGACAGCCTGAGGTTCTCCCCGACGCGCGCCCGTTAATTATACTTGTGAAACTCCTTTATTTCGTTCAGCATCTTGTCCAGATCCTGAATCACCCCCATGTGGGTCATCAACACCTTCTGGTTCTTGGCAACCAGAATCATATAGGGTGTCGGGGGGTTCCCGACGAGATGCCAAATCTTCATCCTCTTGTCCGGGAAGATGGGAAAGGCGACACGAAAGAGGTTCTTATATGCTTTAATCTGATTCGGATCGTTCCCCACCGCGATGCCCATCATTTTGATATCGGGGTTAAGCGCGGGGTCATCATGAATGATATTGTAAAGCCTATTAACTATAGGCGCGGCCTTGTGGCACACGGGTCAAAACGTACTCATAAACTCTATCAATACCATCTTGCCGGAGACTTCTGATACGGCGAAAGCTCCGGGATCCTTCAGACCCAAATACGTCTGGGCTTCTTTTGAGTCGCTTCCAGGTATGGTGAATTTTGGAAGTTCCATGCCGGCGGAGATCGGCGCCGCGTTCACTCCTCCATAGCCTGTACCAAGGAGCCCAAAGGACAATATCAGCAAAACAGATGCCCAGAACCAGATATGCTTTAAAAACTTCCCACCAATCATTTCTCTACCTCCTGCCTTTTTCAGTTCCTCCTCAAAGGCTTCGTCAGCCTCTGGGCATCGATGTCTCGACAAAAGAATCAGTATTTTGTCAGGATTCGAGCACGCCTTTCGAATGCCTCTGCAGCAGGGCTGAGACAAAATAGACAAGGACCAAACGGAGCAAGCGAAGCCGTTCCCCCGTATGCAATTGGGCGCCAAGACCAAAGCAGTGAGAAACGGAAAGTGAGGCTCTGCGCGTCAACGCGCGCTTGAGAATCCCGGTTGTCTTACAACGATTACGTGGAATCAATCCTGGCAGGGCATCATACCTGGCACGAGCAGGATAAGCACATCTTGAGTTGTCTTTCCATGAGGCGCCTTCAAACCAGAAGTCAGAAGGGCGCGTTAATTCAGTATACCTCTTTTTCAGGCAGAAAAGCAAGCAGTAGAATTGCTGACTTAGCGCAGCAGTCTCCTCATCCGTCGAATCATTTCATCCTTGCCGATAAGCTCCTCCACCCGAAGGGCTCGCTCTTCGAGTCCCTTCCTGTTGATGAAGATGACCGTAGGTACTCCGCGTACGCCATACCGGGCCAGAAGCTTGTCCTGCCCCGGAAGTCGCCTGGTGAGATCAACCCGCAAGGTCACGAACTTTTTGCTCAAGGCCAGCACCTCCGGGTCGGAGAAAACACTTTTCTCCATTTCCCTGCAAGGCGTGCACCAGTCTGCATAAAGATCCACGATGACAGGTTTACCCTGCTTCGTTGCCTCCGCCAGCCGTGTGCTGCTATAAGACACCCACCGGACACCTCTATGCTGTTGATAGCCGGCCAGGAAGAAGATGACCGCGGCCGAAAGAAGCAGTACACCGACACCCCGTTTCATATACACAAATCCGCGCCGGACACCCCCGCTCTTTTCCAGCCACCCGAGGTGCACCCCGGCGCCCACCAGAACGATTGCGACCACAGACGATTTCAGGACGGAAGAATGGAACAAAGGGAGGACCGTGTAGGCAGCCATCCCGATCAATATCCATCCAAAAGCATTGCGAATCCAGACCATCCATCCGCCGGAGAGTGGCAGTCGCTCCAGGGAGCTTGAAAAAGCGGCCAGAACCGCAAGAGGAATTCCGAGCCCGACACTCAGCACGAAGAAGTAAAGAATCCCGAGGAAAGGATCTCCTTTCTGCCCGACAAAGGTGAGCAGGCCCAGGATAAACGGGCCCAGGCAGGGTGCGGCAATCACCCCGAGGGTAAGCCCCATGAAAAATGTCCCGAAATACCCCCCAAAACACTTCGCGCATGTTCGCATGAGACCAGACGGGAGCCTGATCTCCCACAGACCGAAAAAGCTGGCAGCCAGAACAACGAGGATACCTGCCACAATGGCCAGCACGAATGGGCTCTGGAGCGCTGAACCCAGCAGGCCTCCGGAAAGAGCGGCAAATGCCCCAAGGGAGCTGTTGGTAACGGCCAGTCCCAGCACGTAGAGTGACCCATGAAGGAAGAGCATCCCTCTTTTCTGCCCGCTGCGGCCGCCGAAGTAGGATACGGTGATAGGGATAAGGGGATAGACGCATGGTGTCAGATTGAGGGCCATTCCTCCGAGCAGGATACCCAGCAGCGTCAGCAGAAGTCCCGCTCCCGGTGTGAATCCCGCCGGTGCAGATTGCCCTTTCCCCTGAGATTCGGCCTGGGCAAAATAGATTTGGTTGATTGCCGTCGTTTGCGCTCCCTGTTCAGCAACCGTGATTGTAAATGAGAGGGGGACGGTTTCAGGAGGAAGGCAGGCCTTGTCTGAACAGGCTTGATAGGAGAAACTTCCTTTCAGTTTCCTGACGCCTGCCGGTATCTTTCTGTTGATTTTAAGGGAAGCACGGACGAGAAAAGTCCCCAAGTACACGTTGAGCGTTTTCGAGCTCCAGGGAAACTGTTTCTTCTGCGGTGCCGGGAAACGGATACGGACAATCTTCAGGTCGGGAGCAGGTGCAAATCGCAGGACGCTGGGAATGAGACCCCCGGCGCCCTTTCCCGTTTCATGGATGTACCAGTGATCGGAAATCCTGATTCGGACCAGCAGAGGGTAGGTCCCGCCCGCAGGATATCTGTCCCGGGACTGAACCACTGTCAGCTTGGCCGTAGCGGGCCAGGCCGCAGGCGCGCACAGGGCAACAATAGCGAGGCAGACCAGGAATATCCGGAGCTCTGTAGCCTTTCTCAATAGCCTTCCCTCATAAATTACCCCCTGCCCACGCATGATCAAAGAGGCCTGCGATAGGGAGGTTCTTCTTTGCTCCCCTCCAGGATGCTCCGCATGCGGTCCCTTTCAGCTCGTGCCTTCAAGAGTTTCATTTCCAGGTCGGGTCTCTTTTCCGCAGGACTTGTCTGCAGGGCCCTTTCCAGCTGCTCCACATCTTTTTCAAGTCGATACAAATCCTTCGCGATGAGACGGATTGACATTTCAGCTCTCAAATCTTCTTGAGATTTTTCATTTCCTCCTCAAGAGGGTCCAGCTCTTTCTCCCGACCGAACTTCTTCAGCCGTTCCCGCAGTTCATCCATTTTTTTCTGGAGCTCCGGGAGGATCTCTTTTTCAAACCTCTCACGCGCATCGGCCCCTCCCTGCTTCAAGGCCTCCATCAGGTCGTTCATCTGTTTCCGGAGTCTCTTCATTTCATCTGAATCGGGAAACTTTCGGAGCGGTTCCGTCATCTCATCAAGGGTTCCCTGGAGATCTTTGAGCGTATCCTTCATGTTGCCCAGAAACTGATCCAGAGCAGCCGCTGTGCGGGAAGAGCCTTTCACCGTAACCCCTTCCTGAAGCGGCTCTCCTCCTTTAACAGCGTTGACCACCTCAACGGCCCTTTTCGTTTCATCCTGCGGATTCCTGCCGATTAAGAAGCGCGAATTGCTTGTGGTCGCGTGGATGAATTCCTTTGCAATAACCACTTTCACCAGGTAATCGCCTTCCTTGGTATAGGTGATTTCCGTGACCTTCCCAATGTTATTCTGTTCATAGACCACTGGATCGTCCGCCTTCAATCCGTGAATCTCCGGGAACCGGATCTTGAAGGTCAATCCTTCCGCTGAACAGCCTACCACAAAAAGCATAACAGAAACAACAAATATCAATGACTTACGAAAGCCCATCGTTTCCTCCGAAGTCTTTTATGAGTTGAGATGGATGTTGCTCAAGCCATCGGGACAATTCCTCCGGCGCAAAAGGGAGCTTCTGAAAAATGGCCTTCTCCAAGGTCTTGCACAGGTTGAAATTGGCTGTTATCCGCTGTCGAAGCGCTTCTCCGTCACCTCCATAGCGCTCCAGGATGTAGCAAAGCCGCTCTTCAAGGCTTACAATCGCATGATTATTCACCCGCTTATCAGCATAATAGACCACTTCCTTCTCCGTGAAACGGCCATCGACGAGATGTTTCTTCAATACCACGTGTTCGGCAACAATGGGCGCGATTTCTTCAAAGCCGCGTCGGAGGCATATTCTTCGCCCCTCTTCTGCATGATTCTTCTTCGTGCGCAGGCAGGAAGTCTTGGCAATATCGTGAAGAAGGGCCCCCGCGGTGACCTTGTCCAGAGAGAGGGCTTCCCCCGCTTCAAGGAGACAGCGGGCAATGAGGCGCGCGATCCTTGCAACCATGACGGAATGCTGCCTGATGTTTTCCAGCATTCCGTACCGGTCCATGAGCTGAAAGCAGGTCTCGACGGATGGAACCATCGCTTTCCTTTCAAAATTCAGGATACTTAAGAATTACCAGCTCCCGAATGACCATGCAAGCGAAAACGATTTCCACCACTCAGGTAAACAGATTGACAAGAGCATGGCTTTTGTATAGCGTACTTATGCTGCCAAAGACTCCGGAAACCTCTTTTTGGAAAGGAGCACAGCCATATCTGATTTTTCGCAAAATATTCATCACATCACCACATTCCATATCCTCAAGCAGGATCGGAAATACCTGCGGTCCCAGCTGCGCCTTCATTCCAAGTGGAAGAAGACGGTCCTGATTCTCCCTCTTCTGGCCAGTGAATACATGGTGGCGGAGAATGCCCCGGTCTTCCGGAACATCCTGAAGCAATTAAAAGCAGTCTCCTATCTCTCCATGATTATTTTCGGCCTTGACAGGGCCACGGAAGAGGAAGCCCACCGCCTGAACGAACTGGTATCATCTTACGGCATAAAGAATTATCTGATCCAGTGGAATGACGGTCCGGGATTCGACCATATCTATGAGGAGCTCAACGATGCCGGCTTCAATTTCAGTGAACCCGGCAAAGGGAAGAACATGTTCCTGAGTTTCGGAATCGCCATTGCCGTCGGCGCTCACTCCATCGGGCTCATAGATGCAGATATACGATCTTTCAGGCGGATACAGCTGGACCGCCTTCTCTATCCTGTGGTAGTCCTGGATTACGACTTCTCAAAGGCCTACTATACCCGCCTGAAGGAGAGACAGTTTTACGGCCGGGTGAAAAGGCTGCTCCTGGATCCGCTTCTCCTCACCCTGAAGAGAAAATTTGCCGATACCAAAGAGGACAAGATGC
>CAZEGG010000060.1:0-13036 GCA_964511755.1 uncultured Desulfobacteraceae bacterium
GGCCCCAGTGCAATCCATTCTATGATACAGCACACAGCAAAAGAACTGGCCGTTCCGTGCATGAGCCTGTGGTGCCACTGCCCCTATTATCTCCAGGGAGCCACCCATTTCGGTCTTCTGTCATCCCTTGGGTCCCTGCTTTCTTCCTTGGCCGGCTTTGATCTTGACAGAGAAGAATTGGATGCGAGCTGGAAAGAACTGAACAGGCAAATCCAGTCCCTGGTAGAAAATAATCCCGAACTGCAGGGAATGATTACCGAACTGAGAAAAGCAAAGGTGCGCGGTTCATGGGAAACGATGAAAGAGGATGATAATAAAGGATCTAAAATCATTCAGTTAAAAGATTTCTTGAAACCAAAATCATAATCTCTGTCTTTTCCCTTTTAAGCTCCTAACCTCCTCCACCATTTCCGATACGATTTCGCCTGCACTCCCTTGAAGGAAAATATCCGTGAGCGTGTGGGTCAGGTGGGTTTCCTCTTTATTTATCTCGATAATCTTTGCGCCGTTTTGTTTGGCGACAGCAGGAATGGTGTTGGCCGGTGAAACAGCAGCAGAAGTGCCGATCACCAGGAGGGCCTGTGCGGAAGATGCAAGATCAAAGGAGCGATTCAGCGCGTCCAAAGAGATGGCCTCCCCAAAGAATATTACGTCCGGTTTCAGCACACTTCCACATCGGCATCTTGGCAGGTGCTCGCCCCTTTTTTCGGCAGCCGTATATCGTCTTCCACACGTGACACACGAAAGTGTTGCCGAGTTCCCATGGTATTCTATGACGTTTCGAGCGCCACCGGCCTGATGAAGGTTGTCCACATTCTGGGTAATAATGTAATGGAGGAGATGCAGCTTTTCGAGCTCTCCCAGGCCTATATGCGCCTTGTTCGGTTTGGCCTGCAGCACGACCTCTTCCATTTCTCGAAGCATTTCCCAGACCTTTTCAGGATTGGCGCGAAATGCTTCTATGGTCGCATATTCAGCAGGATCAAATTTTTCCCACAATCCTCCTGCGCTCCTGAAATCCGGGATCCCGGATTCCACCGAAATCCCCGCGCCCGTCAGGGCAATGGTCATCCTCGAATCAACGACGATATTTGCAGCCTTTCCCAGCATTTTCCGCGAAAACGGCACTCCATAGCTCTTCTTCACAGTCTCAGAGCGGCTCAAAGACTATCTTGCTCTTGCTGTTATCGTAAACCTTGAGCCTTCCCTTTATGATTTTCTGTTCTCCGAAAATGTTCACGAGTTTCGCCTCGTTTCCTTCGAACTCTACGAGGTCGACATTTTCGAGAATCTTCTTTTCCACACCGTTCTGGACAATGAATGCATGCGCTTCACACATCCCTTCCTCCTCTCAAAAGCAATGCTCATTTTTCAACCGATCCTAAGGCGGTAAGGGCCTTCCGAAGTGATTCCGTACCCTTCTCGGTGAAATCGATCATGTCTCTCACGTGTCTCGCGCTCTCTTTCATTCCACTCGACTCGAGTTGTTCAGCAAATAATTGATATTCTTCTCCGTGGTGGTCATTATGTGTTATCCAGGTTTCCAGTCGAATCCTTGCCTTTTCTTCAAAATCCATCGGTTATCTCCTCTCCTTCACAAACTCGGACCAACCCGAGATTGTGCCTATCCACGAATAGAACTTGGGCACTTCAAAAACACTACTTTTACGTTAAGGAAACCACTCTGACCTGTCAATGACTTTTCTGATCTTCCCGATCACCGGAATCATGGCAGGTTCTCCGCCTTTCGATCTCCTGCAGCCGGATCTCCTCCCCCTCAGGGAATTTGCCTCCTCGAGGTTCATGAAACATTGACTATCCATTATTTTCACAGTAATATTCTCTCCAATTCCTGAAACCTTCAATTCCGATGGAGGTCCGTAATGCTCGATCAACAGGAGATGCTGAAAGATAAGAAGATATTGATTGTAGACGATGAACCCGATATCCTCGACACGCTGGAAGAGATCCTGGATATGTGCCTCATCGACTCGGCGCCGAACTATGAAACGGCAAAAAAATTTCTGGAAAAGAACAGGTATGATGTGGCGGTCTTGGATATTATGGGGGTACGCGGATACGACCTGCTGGACCTCGCGACCAGCAAAGGAATCCCCTCTCTGATGCTCACCGCCCACGCCCTGAGCCCCGACAACTTGATCAAGTCGATCAAGAAAGGTGCCAGATCCTACATCCCGAAAGACAAGATCGCGGACATTGCAACTTATCTAGTTGACATTATTGAGGAAGTCGAACAAGAGGCCGGGGAACCCCGATGGTTTACGAGGTTGAGGCCCTTTTTCGACAAGAAATTCGGCGCCGATTGGAGAGAAAAAGACCGGGAATTCTGGAATGAATTTGACAAGAGCTTCAGGGTCGGCAAGGACGAACTGGAAAAGATGATGTAGGTTATGCGTCAGTGAGCCTATCAGGTTTCCGGCAGGGGTATTTTGACGATGAACTCCGCGCCCCGTCCTTCGTCGCTTGAAAGAGTCATCTCCCCCCCCATATCTTCAAGCAGGACCATCACACCGGCCAGTCCCAGCCCATGTCCCCTCACCGGACAGGAATCGGTCGGTTCCATCTGAAAGTAGCAATCAAATATTTTCTTATGGTATTTTGCGGGGATACCTTCTCCGTCATCCTTGATGCAGACCAGAAGAGACCCCTCCTCCTTATACGCTCTCATTGCGACCTCTCGTTTCCGAAATTTCAGGGCGTTGCCCAAAAGGTTTCTCAGGATCTGTTTTATCTTGCCTTCGTCCAGGGTGAGCTGTTCGCTCCACAGCCCGTCATCTATTTCGATGATGAGTCCCTCTGCCTGGAGCGTTTCCTTGAGCCGACTCAAAGAGCGGCATGCCTTTATCTTTTCCGAAACCGCGGAATCGTTCAGATCGAACAGCTCAATCAGTGCTTCCCCGAAACAAGTGGATAAACAAACAGGCGACAGATTCATGATGCCCTTTTCCGATCGTCCCAGCTCAAGGGCATCTGCCACGAGATGCTGGGTGACCTTGGTATTTCGGAGTGCCCTCCTCAGGACTCTTTCCTGTTTTTCCGTTAGAGGACCGTATTTTTCCACCCGATCCAACAACGAGGTTATGCCGGCTTCGATGACGGCGAGAGGAACCTTGAGATCATGTATCAGGAGGTCGATTCTGATGCGGTTTTGACCCATTGAGTCTTTGCCTCGTTTCTCCAAAGTTGAAAAATCCTCTACCTCACCGCGCGGGACGTTATTCCCTGCGAATTGTTCACCATGCCCATGCAACAGGACCGATTGAAGTTTTTCGAGGATTTTTTTCATGACTCCTATCCAAAGAAATGATCCGTTCCGGCGTCCCAAAGGGAAACAACAGCTCGGCGGCGCGCGAAAAAATTCCCGCTTGGGACAGTTTCCCCGGGAAATCGGAAAAAACGACGTCGTTCACTTCCGGGGATTCGCGCGGATAGACATGAAAGCAAGAAAGAAACCCCGGAGTCAGCACGCAAACACGATGCCGACATAGCCCACAAAGCTGCTGTCAGGCCTCACGTCATAGCTTGTTCCATATTTCAGGAGTCGCCCGTGCTTTGCACCCAGTTGACGGGCAGCAGAAATAGCGGCTGCTGCAGCTCCCGAGCAGCATGCATTCGCATTGCTCAGTGCTTCTTCTATGACCTGTTTCTCATGCATTTCCAGCATCAGGTCCACGACCCTGCGGTCATTGACCGTCTGGACCCACTCCACGGCCTGCATTCCGGTTCCTTTCGGCACAAATCCGTAGTTGTATCCATAATGGGTAAGATCGGTTGAGCCCAGGACCACGGCATTGCGCCCTATTTCCCTGCAGATCTCCCCTGCCCTTCTCCCTATTTCAATAGTCTTGGGAGCAGGCGGGAGTCCCAGGGGAACAATCTTTGCGCCCGGCATGAAGTACTTGATGAAGGGAAGCTGCAATTCTATGGTATTATCCTGATCATGCCTATCGGGTGTTTCGACGATAAACGAGAAATCGGATATGAGCATTTCAGCGACTTCGGAATCTATCTCTATCGGCCCCAGAGGTGTTTCCCATGCCCCGCTTGCCATAATATACTGTTTGCTCCCCGGATGCAGATGCCTGCCGAAAACAATGCAGGTGTCGCATGGCCCGCCCATACCGAGACATCGTATTACATTGCCGGCGATGGCACCGGAGAATACCCAACCTGCATGGGGAACAATGCCCCCGACAATATCCTTGTCGGGCGCAGGACAAGGGAGAGAATTCCTCTCAATCCGCTCGATGGATGCCCTGCATTCCTCCTCCTCTCCAGGGTACCAGGAGCCTGCGAAGTCAGCCCGCCTCATTTGCATGAACCCCACCTCCCTCAAAACGGCCTTTAAATTTTATTGTGAAAGAAATGTCCTGTTTTTTCAAGTAGAATCTTCGTAAGTCTGTCGGCTTGGCCGCTCACTCTCCGCGACTACGCCGTCGGCCACGCCGCCTATTCGCGCTTGCCGGGATCTCAATTTGCTGTTATGATATCGACAGGTTCAAAAAATAATCAGAGATAAACGGTCCATGCCGACAAATATCATTGAATGGATTGTCAGAATACCTGTTCTGCTTTTCGCCATTACCATACACGAATACGGTCATGGCAAGGCGGCGCTTTCCCTCGGCGACCCGACGGCCAAAGAGCATGGGAGGCTGACCCTCAATCCCATAAGCCATCTCGACCCGCTTGGCGCCATTTGTCTTTTTCTTTTCAATTTCGGGTGGGCAAAACCGGTGCCGGTCGACCCGAGGTATTTTAAGAACCCCCGGAGAGATATCGTTCTCATGTCCATGAGCGGACCGGTCGCCAATCTCTCGGCGGCACTCGTAGCGGGCATCTTTATCCGCTATTTTCTTCTGCCCTATGAAATATACCTGAAGGTACTCATCTACCTGGTCCTGATGAACGTGGGCCTGGGTTTGTTCAATCTCATTCCCATCCCTCCACTGGACGGATCACACGTTCTGGAAAACACCATGCCACCATCGGTTGCGTCCTATTACCGGAGGTTCAGGCGCTATGGGGCCTTCTTCCTGATTGCCGTGGTGCTGCTGGATAACTTCGCGCACACAGGGATTCTGAATCATCTTCTCCTCTATCCCATGCTTGCCCTCTCTCACCTTTTTGCGGGGGATAACCTGTATCGGATCCTGCATATCCTCTGATGCCGGGTCACTGGGTGCCCACGTAGACAGGCCTGAAAGAAGACTCGTCCCGTTCGAGGTATTCATCAATGCACTGAAGCATCTCGTCTTTGTCGCGAGGCATTTTCCCATGGATATCGGCATAGTTGGTGTAATGATCGCTCAGGATCTCGGATTGCACATCCAGGCGTTCGATAAGCATTCTCGTCTCGCGCAATACCTCACGGGGTGAAAGCACCTGAAAGATTCCCTTGCGGATCTGATGCAAAAGCAGCGTATTGATTTTCGGGAGAAAGGTGCGCAGCCGGATGAAGTCCGGATTTATCCTGTTCAAAGCCGAAGCGCTATGAGACGCGTGTTCGGCGGTTCGATCCCGGCCGCCTATTCCAAGTATCACGTACTCGCTGAGCTCAATGCCCGCTTCCCGGGTCCATATACCCGCCTGGATCTGCGTCGCGGTATCAGCACCTTTCTTGATCCTGCGGAGGACCTCGTCGTCCCCGCTTTCGAACCCCACATGGATCCGGCTCAGACCGCTTTCCCTGAGCACGCGCAATTCCTCGGGTCCCTTTTCACAGATATATCTCGAAGAACCGTACACGGTGATTCGCTCCAGCCAGGGAAAACATGTCCGTCCATAAGCACATATTTCAGCCAGCTGATCCGTGGGCATTGCGATGGTATTTCCCGCGGGGAAGAAGAGGCTTCTTATCCGCGATCCGCATAAATGCTTTGCCTCGTTCAAGTCTTCCTTTATCTTTCGTACCGGCCGTACTTTAAAAGGGGGGCCTTTTTTGTATACCATGCAGAAAGTGCACTTGTTGTGGGGACATCCCACGGTCGCCTGAATGAGCAGACTATCCGCCTCGCTCGGCGGCCGGTAGACAGGACCTTCATACTCCATAATTTTATTATTATACCTGATTATTGGGGATTTTTACAGCAAAATAGCATCCCGTGAAGGAGGGAAAACAAGGCTTTTCCGATCCCGGCTTGGGAAGGATATGAAGGTTGGAGAGGAAGCCTGATACCTCTGCTCCGAGCAAGGAGCTTCGCTGTGGCCGGCGCCGGTCAACCGCCGAGTATGTCTTTGATTGCCTTTGCCAGGGTGTTCACCCGGTAAGGCTTCTGAATGAACCCCTTGCAGCCACGATTGAGGATCTCCTGAGCTTTTCCATTCAGACTGTATCCGCTTGACAGCAGCACGCGAACATCCGGATTCAATTCTTTCAAGATCTTGAAAATCTCCCCACCATCCATTCCCGGCAGTACCATATCAAGGAGCACGAGGTCTATCTCGTCCTTCTTTTGTTTATAGGTTCTGACGGCCGATTTCCCGTCTCTTGCAAGCAGTACCCTGTATCCCAGGGCCTCGAGCAATTCCCGCGCAATGGCCGCAACAGCCTCTTCGTCGTCAACCAGGAGAATGGTCCCAACCCCCTGGCCTCTGTTTTCAGCTCTTTCTTTTTCACGCTCCATGCTCCGAGCAGAGGCGGGAAGGTAGACCTTGAAAATACTTCCCTTTCCTTTTTTTGTTTCCACGTCGATATATCCCCCGTGTCCTTTGACTATTCCGTATACCGAGGCCAGGCCCAATCCCGTTCCGTGACCCATCTCTTTCGTAGTAAAAAACGGGTCAAAAATCTTCTCAACAATCTCCTGGTCCATCCCTACCCCTGTATCACGGACTGAAAGCAGGACATACTTTCGCTGTTTCGCTCTATAGACTTTCCCTTTCAGCTCCTCATAATCGACATTCAGCGTTTTCAGGAACAGATCTCCTCCGCCGGGCATCGCCTGCCAGGCGTTTACACAGAGATTCAGAAGAACTTGTTCAATCTGGGTCCGGTCCGCATCTATACCGCAGAGATTTTTAGCCAGCCTGATATGGAGAGTTATTTCCTTCTTCGTCCTCCCGAAGGTTTCGGCGGTTTCCTTCACAATCTGATTCAGGTCAACGGGTTTCACTTCGTATCGACCCTGCCGCGCATATCCAAGGAGCTGCCCGGTGAGTCTGCTTCCGCTCTGTACCTGGTCTTCGATATTCCGCAGTTTCTCGTAAAAAGGGTGATCTTTTTCAATCTGCAGCAGCATGAGAGAGGCATTTCCCTGTATTCCCATGAGCAGGTTGTTGAAGTCGTGCGCAATACCGCCCGCCAGAGTGCCGATTGCCTCCATTTTCTGGGCCTGCTGGAGTTGGGCCTCCAATTTCTTCTTTTCTGTAATATCCCGGACGATCACCAGCATGCCGGCAGGATTTCCCTGATAATCATTGTACCTGGAGGCGCTGATGCTGACCGCCACGATATCCCCGTTCTTGGTGAGACGTCTCGTCTCGAAATTTCGACAGGGGGACCCCTCCTGAAGCAGGCGATTGATTATTTTCAAGGACTCCGCCTTCTCGGAATCAGGAACAAAGGGTATTCTTCTTGAAAGTACTTCCTTTTCCGTCCAGCCGAAGGTCTCGGTGAATGTTGGGCTTACATATTGAGTCTTCCCGTCGAGATCGTAGATGATGATCGCATCAGCTGAGGATTCAATGAGGGAACGATAGAGTTGGTCCTCCATCTTGCATTTTTTGTAGAGCAGCTTGAACCTTCTTTGGCTCTCAAGGAGTCTGATCCTTGCCTCCTCCTGAGCCGTGATATCTTCATAGGTGAGGGAATGTTTCTGTTCTGCTATGGCTACGTTCCGGAACCGTATCGTCTTCTTTGAACCGTCTTTGCAGGTTACTTGAAAAACTTGTTCCATTACCTTTCCCTTGGACCGGAGGTCTTCAATATCCCTGTTCCACGCCTCCTCCACCTGCGCGCGATAAACGGGATCAGGGTAGGCCTTTCGAAACCATGCCTTCTTGTCGGGCATCTCTTCAGTGGTGTATCCGAACATCTCAGTGAACTTTGGATTGATGTAGTCAAAATCTCCTTCCATGTCACTGAGCGTAAGGCCGAAGGGCACGGTCTCGGCGAGTCTCCTGAATCTCGACTCACTATCCCGCAATGCCATTTCAGCCTCGTTCCGCTCATTCTCAACGGCCAGTGTTTGCCGAACATTGTAGAAGCACAAAAGGCTTATGACAACAAGAATGGAGAGGAAGACCGTGTTCAGTTTCCTCGTCACCTGCGCCACCTTGGCGGACACATCGTCCAGATACATTCCGGTGCCGATGATCCATCCCCAAGGTTCAAAGCCCTGTACATAAGAGAGTTTTGGAACGATCCTGCTCGGGTCGTCCTGCCATTGCCACAGATAATCCACGAAGCCGTGACCCGATTTTTTCACCTCGCTCAAAAACTGCCGCACGAAATGTTTTCCATGAGGGTCGGTGAGACCGCTTATGTCCTTGCCTTCCAGATCCTTCCGGTACGGATGCATGATCATCCGTCCCTGCATGTCGTTTATCCAGAAGTAAGCCTTCAGTTCGGGCCCATAGCGCAGCGACTTTATTTCGCGAATGGCTCTCGCCTGGGCTTCCTTTCTGGTCAACTGACCATATCTTACCTGTAGTTCAAGGTCTTCCATGATATCCCAGCACAGCTGGGTCAGCTGGGCGAGCATTTCCCGACGGTCGTTCAAGATATGTGTCTTCAGAGAAGGCAGGAAGAACAACCATATTGCCAGTCCAAAAAGAAAAACGCTCAACAGCGGAGGGATTACAGCCCGGATGAAATCCTTGCGTTTTGAGTACGATGAGTGCTTTTCCTCGACGTCGGAAGTCATCTTCTTTCCACGTCTCCTCCGATCAATGGGGATGTTAGGCGGGCAAGGCCCATCATTATGACCGTAAAAGCAATATCTGTGCCATTACAGATACTTCCCTCGGGAAGCCACGCTATTCAAATCCTCCTCCCGGAGAGGAAGGGCTGGGTCCATGCAGAATGCAGTGTTGCGTCATTGTTGTGACGCATTCGTCTTTTCCGGCAACGCGCTTTAACCCTAATAGAACTTGCATCGCAGCACTCTTTTGAAGTCCAACAAAAAGTCAGCGGCATGGAAAAACCTCCTTGACAAATGGCAGTAGATCTCTATAAATGTCCATACGTTCCAAATTTCACAAGATACCCGGGACATACTGGTGATTACATGAAAAGACTTAAAGGAATCTCTTTCCCCACTGACTACGGCCGTCTCCGGAGCCCCAAAATTCAGGATCTCCCTCTTCCGGGGCGAGTTGTCCTGCCTCTCGTCTCCAAATACGGGAAAATGACCCCGCTCGTTTCCTCCGGAGACCGTGTCCAGGCGGGCCAGATAGTCGGGAAAGGAGCTGAAAAATGGCTTCCTCCTCTGCTCGCATCGGTCACGGGACGCGTTTCAGAGATTACCTCGTCGCCGACATGCTTCGGAGACGAAGGTCCGGCCCTGGTTATCGAAATCGAGGAGAAGAATATCCCTCCGAGGGGGACCGACGTTCTCAAGGACAGCCCTGACGAACTCACCCGGCGGATCCAGGCGGGAGGGATTCGGGAAGTCGACCCCGCCCCCCTGCCCGTTGCGATACGTTTGCGGAAACCTGAGCTGGTTCCATCCGCGCTCGGCCCTGTGGCTCGGGAGCTCGAAGAACCCATTCGCTGTCTGATAATAAACGGCATCGACCGGCAGCCGGGCGTATGGCTTCGAAAGGCGCTCATCAGGCTGTACGGCACGGAACTCCTTGAAGGCATATCCATTCTCAAAGAGACGACCGGGGCCTCCCGCGTGCTTTTCGCGGTCTCGAGGGAAGACGTGCTGACAGAAGATTTTACGAAAGGGCTCCGGGAGCTCGCGGCCGATCCTGTTTTCTGCCCGAACACATACCCGATAGCCCTTGAACCGGTCCTGGTTCCCTTGCTGACCGGCCGGGAAATCCCGCCGAACCCGGGAGGAAGCAGAGCCTTCGGTACTGTCGTCATCGATGTGGCGACTGCCCTGAGAGTTCGCGATGCGGCCCGCGATGAAGTTTCCCGTCTGGACACCGTGGTCCAGGTCACTGCGCCGTCGTCGGGGATCGATACCCTGGTGCGCGTCAGGGAAGGAACCCTGATCGAAGATATTCTGGAAAACCTGTCTCTGGCTGAGATGAAACCGGCCAAGGTGCTCTGCGGCGGTCCTTTCCTCGGCATTGCCCTGTACCGGCTTGATGTTCCGGTAACTCAGGAGACGGACTCCATCATTCTGCAGACTGAGAAGGAAATAACGCGCTATTCCGATGAGCCCTGCATGGATTGCGGATATTGTGTCCGGCACTGTCCCATGAGACTCCTTCCAAACGAACTGAGCAAGAATTGCGAATACGGAAGATTCAATGCAGCCGAAAGGCTGGATCTCTTTTTCTGCATCGAATGCGGCATATGCGCCTATGTCTGTCCGGTCAACCGTCCCATGGTGCAGCTTATGCGGTTCGGCAAGCAGGAGATTGAAGCCGGAAGGAGAGAATCATGAAAAGACCGGAGCTGTATGTTTCCATACCTCCCCATCTCCATTCCGGGGATTCTCTGAAGAAGATGCACCTGGAAACCATGATTGCACTTGTTCCCGCTGTTTTCGCAGGGTGGTTCTTTTTCGGATGGCGGGCCCTGTTGATTATCGCGTTGAGTGGGATTTCGGCGGTCCTTACCGAATTCCTCTGGCAGAAGGCTATCGGCAGGAAAATCACGATAGGAGACGGGAGCGCACTCATAACAGGAATCCTCCTGGGCCTCATACTCAGTTCCAATAACCCCTGGTGGGTGCCTGTATTGGGAGCGTTTGTCGCCATTTTCGTGGGCAAGCAGTTGTTTGGAGGCCTCGGCAGTAATCCGTTCAGCTCGGTTCTCGTGGGATGGACCTGCTTGAGCATCTCCTACAAGGATATCCTGACGTATTTTCCCATGCCGAACCCGCAATTTCTGCTGAAACCGGGAGAATTTCTCTCCGACCCGGCGCTTATCGCTTTGAAAGAAAGCGGCGCGGAAGAAATCCTGGATCTTCCCTGGAAGGATCTCATTCTGGGAAATGTGCCCGCTGAGATCGGCACTGCTTGTGTCCTGGCGATCCTGCTTGGAGGAATCTACCTTCTCTACCGGAGGAGGCTGACCTGGCATATCCCCCTCTCATTTCTTGCCTCTGCCTGGATCTTCGGCTTTATTTTCTGGCAAATTAATCCCGAGACCTATGCGTCTCCGACGTTTCATATCCTTTCGGGATGGATGTTTCTGGGTGCCTTTTTCCTCGCTACCGAAAAGGGGACCTGCCCGGTCACCGGCCCCGGGATGGTGCTCTACGGCATCGGCTGCGGCGTCCTCACCATGATCATACGGACCTGGGGTGCTTATGTGGAAGGGGTACCGTTCGCGATACTCTTGATGAATTCGGTAACACCCTTACTGGACAAAGTAAAACCGAGAACCGTGGGGAGGTTGAAAGAAAGTGCGTAATCTCGTCAGAATGATCATTGTGTTGACTGGCATATGCGCCTGTTCTGCGCTTGTGCTGGCATATGCGAACAAGGTCACCAAGGCTCCCCGTGAATACCAACTTCTGAAATATGTACAGGCGCCGTCCATTAAATCGGTACTCACCACGTACGATAATGATCCCATCAAGGATCGCATTGTTGTGAAAATGGGAAAAGACAATAAGGGCCGGCCTCTCAGCACGAATGTCTTTCTCGCGAAAAAGGGCGGCAAAATTGTCGGACTGGCTTATGAAGCCGCAGGAATGGGCCACGAGGGCCTTATCCACGTTATGGTCGGTGTGAATCCCGACGGGAAAATCACGGGAATCAGCATCACGACCCAATCCGAGACGCCGGGACTGGGATCGAGGGTGACCGAACCCTCGTTTACGAAGCAGTTCAAGGGAATGACCCTGTCGGACAGCCTTAACCTTTCAGCCAAGGGCGGAAAAATAGATGCCGTCAGTGGGGCGACCGTCTCCAGCAAAGGGGTTGTGACGGCCGTCAGAAAGGCGCTGGAGCTCTTCCCGAAAATTAAGAAGGAGATCGGCTGATGACTCTCACACAGGAATTTACCAAAGGGCTCTGGAAGGAAATCCCGCCGTTCCGGCTCGTTCTGGGAATATGTGCGACCCTGGCCGTCACTACTTCAGCAAAAAACGGAATCGGAATGGGCGTTGCCACCACTTTCGTGCTGGTTTTTTCAAATCTTCTTATATCCATGCTCCGGAAATTCATCCCGAGAAATGTGAGAATAGCGGCGTTTATTGTGATTATTGCCTCTTTTGTGGTCCTGGCGGAGCTGTACATGCAGGCCTACGCATATCCCCTGTACAAAGCGCTGGGGATCTTTGTTCCACTGATCGTGGTCAACTGTATTATCCTGGGAAGGGCGGAGGCATTTGCCTCAAAGAATCCGGTCCTTCCGTCTCTGGCAGACGGGCTCGGAATCGGCATCGGATTTACCATCTCTCTCTTCGTCGTGGGGGGCATTCGCGAAATTATCGGGCACGGAACTCTTTTCAGCGTGCCGGTCATGTGGTCCTCATTCAAACCATTCGGCGTCATGCTGAAGCCCCCTGGAGCCTTTCTCTGTCTCGGTCTTATCTTGGCTCTCATGAATTTTATCAGCTCCAGAAAAAAGGGCTAGTTTATCAAAAAAGGACGGAACCATGACTGATTATCTTCTCTTGCTCGTGGCGGCTATTTTCGTAAACAACATCATCCTGGCCCAGTATCTCGGCAACTGCCCGTTCCTGGGATGTTCAACGCGGATCGACACCGCGATCGGAATGGCCATGGCCGTGGTCTTTGTCGTAGTCATGGCCTGTGCCGCCACCTGGATTGTCGAGGAGTACCTTCTGGTTCCTTTTGATTTGGAATACCTTGAAACCATCGCTTTCATTCTGGTCATTGCGGCACTGGTACAATTCGTGGAAATGTTCTTGCAGAAATC
>CAZEGG010000061.1:0-12735 GCA_964511755.1 uncultured Desulfobacteraceae bacterium
CATAGACTTCCTTGGGATATTGCACATTATAGGCATTGACGACGCAGAGGATGTCCGGCGTTATGCCGTGCCGTCGAAGGAGATGGTACCCTTGCACGGCCTTTTTATGGGTGGGTTTTCCGTCTCTGGTAAGACGGTATCTGTCATGGAGTTCCTCCGGTCCGTCCAGGCTGAGCCCGACGGAAAAATCCTCCTTCGCCAGGAATCTGCACCACTCCTCCGTCAAGAGGGTCCCATTGGTCTGGATGCCGTTGGCTATACGCTTTCCAGGGAGCTGATGCTTTCGCTGTATCTCCAGGATAGTGCGATAATAATCCGGTCCCAGGATGGTCGGCTCGCCCCCATGCCAGGAAAATCTGACAATCGAATCCTGAGACGCACTGATATGCTGGGCGATGTACCTTTCCAGGATATCATAGGACATCCGGCCGACATGATCCTCGGGATACAGACCTTCTTGCTTCAGATAGTAACAATACCGGCAATCGAGATTGCACCCGGCCCCGGCCGGTTTGCTGAAAATCTGAAATGAACGGCAAACTCCGGCCATTACACCTTCATTCCCCATTTCCAGCTGTTGCGCATTTCATGGGCATCACGCCTCTTCATCCTTTTGGATCCCCCTGTCTGCTCTTCAAGCTTATTATATGAAATCTTTTCCAAAGGACAAGGATTACGCAAATCCACCATCTAATTTTCCCATCGTGAGCTTCAGCGAGTGATTTGGCGGAATCCCTGATCGCCAGCAAGGTGTCAGATGAAAGTCGAAGGTCCCGTTGCCGGCGGGAGCGCCGCATCGTAGATCCCGTGTCGTGTGCGGGAGGAGCGACGACTGAGACGTATAAACAATACGTCACAAGGAGGAGCGAGCGAAGGCAATCTCGCGAGACGCGGAACAGATGATGCCTTGATGGTGAATCAGGGGACTACTGCAGGGTCGATCAACCCGTGCATCCAGGCAGGGTGACGCTTACAATCGCGGACCGAATATGCTATGCTTCATACATGATGAAATCATACGCATCCGGATCGCTGTCCCTGGTAATGATGACGGAATTCGCCGATCAAACCGGCCTCTCGCCTCCCGGCAAGGCCCCGCGGCGCTACTTGTGGACCGACGCCTTTGCCGTGTGCACCTTCCTGGACCTCTATCGACAGACAGGTGATGAGAAATACCAGGATATCGCGGTACGCCTCGTGGATCAAGTCCACAATACGCTGGGCCGACACCGGAAGGACGATTCACGAACCGGCTGGATAAGCGGTCTGAGCGAGGAGGAGGGCAAAATCCATCCGACAAAAGGGGGGTTAAGAATAGGCAAAAAAATGAATGAACGAAGGCCCGGTGATCCCTATGTCGAGCGTCTGGAATGGGATCGGGACGGGCAATACTATCATTATCTGACGAAATGGATGCACGCACTCAACCGGATGAGCCGGGTCATTGAAGATCCAATGTATACTATGTTGGCGATTGAGCTTGCGAAAACGGCACATGCCGGATTTACCTATGTCCCGGTGTTCGGCGGCCCGAAACGAATGTACTGGAAAATGAGCATAGACTTGACTCGCCCTCTGGTGGAATCAATGGGGCATCATGATCCTCTTGACGGGTATATCACCTACACCCAGCTTCAAGCGACCGCTGCGAACGGTCCCAAGGGATCAGCCTCTCCGGATCTCGCTGCCGAGATAGCCGAGATGGCAAACATCTGTGAGGGGAGAAACTGGACAACGGACGACCCCCTTGGTCTTGGTGGTGTTTTGGGCGCAGCCTGCAGGGTAACCCAGCTGATCATACATGAGCGTTTTGAACGGATCGACCTCCTGGACATCCTGCTCGGCTCTTGCCTGGCCGGTCTTAGATCCTATGCGGACAACAATTCACTGAGTCTTCCCGCCGGATACCGTCTTGCATTCAGGGAACTTGGTTTGTCAATCGGGTTGCAGGCCGTCGACAAGATACGGGGATTGATTGCGAAACACCCGGACGCTTTCACCGGCAAATATCCGCTGCATTCGCGGATTGAAGCCCTGGGGGAATTCTCGCCGTTGATCAGGGAAATAGAAAGCTTCTGGCTTGAACCCGCAAACAGGCAGGCAAACAGCTGGATGGCGCATCACGATATCAATATGGTGATGTTGGCAACCAGCCTCAGCCCGGATGGATACCTCACAATTTAACGCCAGGCGAGTCTCCGCCCGCAGAGAGAAAGCCGTTTCAGTCCCGGACCGGGAAGCCTTATCCTCGGCGGCTGGTTTCAGGACCGAGGGTTTCCAGCAATTCTGCGGTGGACACCACCGTGGCATACTCTCCCTGAAGATTCGCCAAAGACATGGCATGCACTTCTTCCGCCGGCCTGAGTTTCCCGGCGAAATCAACCTTATCGAACGTTGCCGTGCCGTCGGAGACCACAAAAGTCTCGTACCCTAAATTGCCTGCCATGCGCGCCGTTGCCTCAACGGAATTATTGGTGATGACTCCGCAGATGACCAGTGTATATATGTGCTCGCGACGCAGAAACACATCGAGTTCGGTGCCGATAAAAGCGCTGTTGGTGTGCTTGGTTATGACACACTCTCCCGCTTCCGGCCATGCCGCTTCTTTGAACTCGCAGCCTTCCTGACCCGGGCGGTAGGTGGAGCCAGGTTCCCGGGAAAGGTGTCGAACGTGGATGACAGGCCTGTGGGTGCTGCGCCATGCGGACAACAACCGGCCGATGTTCTCTTCAGCTTGCGGATTATTCCGCCGTCCCCAGCTCGGGTGATCAATCGCCTTCTGAAGATCTATGACGATCAGCGCTGTAGATGGAAGCAGCTCCATTCTTCACTCCCTCCTCGTTGCAGTTTTGTTTGTCAATTCCGGTCGAATCGCTGTAATTTCATTGTCACCAGGTTATCCCTGTCCGGACATTCCAGTTCGATCGTATCGCCTTCCCACCAGGGAAGATTTCCCCCGAATTGAAAGGTACAAAGACTGGGAAAGATATCATGATAGAAAAACCCGCACAAACCGCCGGGATCATGGCAACTGATTTCAAAGCTTTCCCCCGGCTGATGACCGGCACTGCACGTTCCCTTCACTCCGGTGATCGTGGCCACAACTTTTTTTCCTATCCCAGGGTCTTTTGCCATACTCAATTCCCTCCTTTTTGAACTAAGACTCCGAGTCCAGTGTGCCAGTCCTTGGGCTTTCTCTGGCAGGAGTCTGTTTGTTCTTGTATCTGTAGAGTAACTAGAGTGACCTAGAATGCCTAGAGTGACTAGAGTTGAGGAATTTCCTCTATTCTATTGAAAACAAAAACGAAGCTGTCCATTAACGCTAGATCACTTTGGTTCACTCCAAACTCTAGGTCACTTCATCGCCTTGGTTTCCGATTCAGCATACCTTAATGATCTCTGACTCAGCCCTCGGGACCGGATTTTGTGGGGTACGCTAACTCGACCAGTTCTGGACCTCAATGTGGTTGTCTTCGGGATCGAGGCAGTACGCAACGGTTAATACGCCGATCCCTTCATATTCCTTCCGAACGATTGAGCCGAGAATTCCACCCCCGGCTTCCCGGACTCGCCGGACCAGCGTCTCCACGTCCTCAACATGAAATGCAATATGCCCGAATCCTTGGCGGTTGATCTCATCCGGTTTGGATCGCATCACCTCGGGCGAGTAGCCGAATACCTCCAGGGTCGGCCCGTTTCTTTCGTAGCCGGGAAGGGCTAAATGAGCCCCTTGAATCCGTGCATCAGGGATGCCCGTCAGTTCTTCAAGCCAGATTCCCGAAAGGTCCCGTTCCGGCGGAACGATCTTGCACCCGAAGACGTGGACATAAAACGCAACGATCCTGCGCCAGTCTTTTGCTACAATGTTCGTGTGTACATACCGCATTTCGTTCATGCTGCCACCCCCATTGTCCGATGGTCACTTTTGCGCGAAATCCATGATGAAAGCATTCTCTCCCTGAACCCCATAGGAGGGCCAATAAGTTCAGGCCCTTGGGAAATGCCGGCTAAGAGAGGCTCCTTGCGGGACAAAGGTCTGCGAGAAACCCAGGTCTGCTTTTTTCCATCCGGGTTTTTGGACTTGTGAGAAAAAATCAGAGGCTCCGCCATTTGTCAATAATGAAGGAACATACCTGCATGTCATCAATTTTGTTTGTGTGAGCAGCGCGTATTGTGTTAGACTCTCCCACGGGTGTGTTATGGCCTTCTCCCGTTCCCCATCATTCTCATCTCTCCCATGCCCGTCGCTCCCGCATTCCCAAGTCAGCCATACCTCCCGGGAAACTCTAATTTCCAACCTGGGTCCGGCTCCGACCGGTAACCTTTTCCATCATTGTAACAGGAGGTGCTCATGGACGAAATGGAATTTTTGGCGGATGTTGATTTATTCAGCGGCCTCAATGTACAGGAATTGAGGAAAGTCAACAAACTCTGCAGGCCGGACGATCGGAGCCCGGGTGAGGTGATCTACAAAGAAGGCGATGAGGTCGAGGACATCTATCTGGTGGTCAAGGGCGAAGTGAGTCTCCGATACGAAATGCCCGGCAGAGACCCGGCCCGTGAGCACATCATTTCCATCATCCGGCCCGGCAATGTCTTCGGCTGGTCGGCCCTGGTGCCGCCTTACAAAATCACCCTTTCCTCCTACGTCGGCGATCAGCCCTGCAGGCTTTACCGGATCAGCAGGAACGACTTGACCACTCTTTTCGCCGAAAATCCCCGGATCGGATATGTATGCATGAGTAACCTGACCCGTGTCATTGCGGACCGTTTTCACCGGTTGGAAGACGATGTGGCTCGTTTCGAGGGGATGAACCTGATGCACAACTGGTAAGATTCAGCCGGTTCCCCTGCCGGATCGCGATCATTCCCAGGCCGTGAACTCCAGGGGTTTTTTCAGAAAATCGAGAGGAAGCAACCCAGAGGGCTCGACGCCGGTTGACGCCTCGACAGGCCACTGCAGACCGTCTTTTCCCAGTCGTTCGTAGGTCATACCCTGATAAGAAGGTACTGTGGAGACTATCTCCCGGTATATGTCCTCGGCTCCCCCATATCGGCTCCCAGAATCCAGTCGGCTCAGCAGTTCGGCGAGAATTTGCCAGTCTGCCCATGCTTTCCCGGGCGCCTCCAGTACGGGATTGAGCCTTCTGATGCGGCGCTCCATGGTGGTAACGGTGCCGTCCTGCTCCCCAAAAGCGGCAGAGGGCAGAACCACATCCGCCTGCCGAGCGCTCTCGGTAAAACACGTACCCTGCACCACCAGAAACTCCGGCCGGCTCATGCCCGGGTCGAATTGCTCCCGATCGAATTCTCCGCCTCCAGGCCAATCCTCCATGAGAAAAAGGCCCTTGATAGTCCCCTGCTGAACGCCGCGGATGATCCCCTCACAGGTTGATCCCCTGCCCGCGGTCAACCTGTCGCTCTCTGATTGCGCTGATTCAGGGCTGTCCTCACGGTGATCGGGGCCGATGCCCATATCCGCCGCTCCCTGGGCATTGATCCGGCCATAGAGGGGAAAGATGCCGCCATGCTGCCGGCCGATTCTCCCTGTAAGCAGTGCCAGCCCAGTCACGGCCGCCACTTTCTTTCTGCCGTCAGCGCCGCCGGCCAGATCTTCGGAATAAACAATAGCCAGGGACCCGGCTTCTCCCAGGGTCCTGGCAACCGTTTCCAGAACTTCGCCCGGGATGCCGACCCGTTGGATCAGTTCCTCCAAGTTCACTCTTGCCAGGGCCGCTTCCAATTCGTTCAAGCCGGTGGTATGGCCGGCGACAAATTCCTGATCAACCAGTCCTTGCCTGGTCAGGAGGTGCAGTATGATTTGAAGAAACGCAAGCTGATCGTCCCGGCGGACAAGCAGGGCGGGATCGGCAAAATTGCCGAGTCCCGTTTCAACGGAACTGACGGCAATCAACCTCCTGCCGTGTGTGCGGCTGGCCCTGCGCATGGCAGCAGCTATGATCGGAGTGCGCTCCTCTACAAGATCACCCAGGCAAAAAATAACATCCGCTTCTTCGATGTCGCTGAATGCGTTGGTCATGGCTCCCAATCCCAGCGTCTTTTTCAGAGTGTCGACGCTGGCACGGACTGCCTCTCCTCCCGGGTAATCCAGATGGTTGGTTCCGAGGCGGGAACAAAAGATTTTCCGGAGCAGGTAATCCGCCTCGTTGGTAGCCCGGCCGGATCCGATGGCTGCAAGGCTTTCGGGACCATGTTCCATTTTCAACCTGTTGAACTCGCCAGCGACCCGATCCAGGGCTTCTTCCCACCCGGCTTCCACCAGTTTGCCGTCCTTTCGGACAAGGGGGGCCAAGAGTCGCTCGTCTCCCCACAGGTAGTCGAAGCTGTCGAACCTGCCCTTCCGGCACGTGTGCCCGTAGCTGGGCGGGGTGTTGATTCCGCCGTCTATGGTGAAAATTCTGCCCTCCTTCATGTTCAGAACCAGGTTGCAGGCGCAGCCGCAGTGGGTGCAGAAAGTCTCCACCCGCCGAAAATGGAAGGGGCCGGGTTTGCCGCTGATCCGTTGTTCCAGGGCGCCCGTGGGACATACGTCCACGCACAGGCCGCAGAAAACACAGTTGGCATTGAAGCCGGGAATTTTGTCAAAATCAATGGCATCCGAACACTGGGAATAGGTGCAGGCTTCGTAACACTGCTTGCACCGAATGCACTTGTTGGGATCCAGGGCGATGAATTGGTTGGTGTCCTGCTCGCCGGCACGGACAAATGGTATCCGCGGGTCCAGCCGGACGAGAGTCTCCAGTCCGTATTCGGAAGCGGACTGGCGCAGTCTGCATCCAAAGGCATCCAGGCAACCACAGGAAAGACAGCGTTCAGCCTCACGGCGGGCCTCATCTTCCGAGAGCCCGAGTTCGATCTGTTCCTGACCGGAGATGCGCTCCTGGGGAGGCAGTTCCGGCATGTGCACCCGGGGTTCGGAAGGGTGGCTTTTGAATTGCGCCGGATCGATGGTCTTGAGGTCGCCCTTGAGTATGTTGAAAGGACTGGGTTCTCTTTCCACTCCCTTCCCGGAGAGGTAGCGGTCGATCACCACGGCGGCCTTGCGGCCGTCTGCCAGGGCCCGCACCACGCTCTCAGGACCCCGATACACATCGCCGCCGGTAAAAACGCCTTCCATGCCCGTCTGCAGGGTGTCGGCGTCGGCATCGATGGTGCGATATCGGGTAACAGACACGCCTCCCAGGTCCTTGTCGAGTTCGAGGGCGGAAAGATCGGGAAACTGGCCGATGGCCGTGATGACCGAATCGACGGGGATCACCGTCTCCGATCCCTCGACGGGGATGGGGCGGCGCCTGCCACTTGCGTCAGGCTCACCGAGTTCCATCCTGATATACTCCAGGCGGTCCACTTGTCCGTTGCTGCCCAGCAGCCGGACCGGGGCGGCGAGAAAATGAAACCGCACCCCTTCCTCTTCGGCTCCGCGGACCTCCTCGGGGCCTGCAGGCATCTCACCCCGGGAGCGCCGGTAGAGGATGGTGACCTGATCCACGCCCATGCGCACGCTGTTGCGGGCCGCATCGATGGCGACATTGCCGCCGCCGACAATCGCAACATTCTTCCCTATAGCAACCTGCTTGCCCAGTGCCAGGTCCACCAGGAAATCAACCCCGGAGTGCACCCCGTTCAGGTCTTCACCGGCGATTCCCAGTTTCCTGGTGCTCCAGGCGCCGGTAGCGATGAAAAAGGCATCGTAACCCTCTTTCTTGAGGCCTTCCAGTGCAAAATCCGTCCCCCATTTCACCCCCAGCCTGACCTCAATGTCCCCTAATTCCAGAATGCCGTCTATTTCCCAATCCAGGACCTTTTTGGGGAGCCTGTATTCTGGAATGCCGTAGCGCAGCATGCCGCCAAGCCGGGGCATGGCGTCAAAGATGGTGCTGGCATGGCCGAGACAGCGGAGATAGTAGGCTGCCGAGAGACCTGCGGGGCCGCCGCCGATAATCGCCACGCGGCGGCCGGTAAGTTTTTGCAGGGCAGGTCGGTGCCGCTCGCCCGATTTCATTTCGTAATCGGCGACAAAGCGCTTGAGATGATTGATGTTGATGGGCTCTTCCACCAGGTTTCGGTTGCACTTGTATTCGCAGAAATGGGGGCAGACCCTGCCGATGGTAAGCGGCATAGGGATCCGTTCCCGGATGAGCCGCAGCGCTTCCGCATAGTGTCCTTGGGCGATCAGGGCTATGTATCCCTGAATATCTATCCCGGCCGGGCAGGTCAAATGACACGGTGCGGTGCAGTCACCGTAATGCTCTTCAAAGAGAAGATCGAGAAGCAGCTTCCTCATCTGGTGAATCTGGTCGGAATCGGTTGAAACGACCATACCTTCTCGGACCACGGTGCTGCAGGACGCCTGCAAATGGGGCTCTCCTTCGACCTTGACCACGCAGAGACGGCAGCTTTCCATAGGCCGGAGGATCTCGCTGTGGCAGAGGGTCGGGATATGAATATCATGGCACCTCGCCGCCTCCAAAATGGTTGATCCTGCATCCACTTGCATACTCCGGCCATTAATGGCCATATTTATTCTGTGTTTCATGGGGTTCCTCTTTAAGCTGGGGCGGTCTTTCTGCGGCTCAATGGATGAGATAAAAAGCGAAGCCGAAAACAGCGATCACCTCGATCAGGAAAAGGATAAAGAACAGCACATACTTGCGGACAGGGAAATCCTCAATGATTTCATTGGCTTCTTTCAGGATATGCGCGCCGACGGCGGAAGCATACATCCTGAATTCGTCTTCCTGTTTGCCGCCGGCTTGAGAAAGTTGATCCGTCATTGTTGCTCCTTTTGCGTTTCTTTGGTACTGAAATAACTATATCCCCCAAATGATTTCAGTCAATGAAAAAAGATGTTCCGCACTTTTTCCCCTGTGCGGCGGCCCCCAAAAGCGTTCGCTGCAATTGAATCTCATCATCGATAATTCTTTTTGAGATTTCCTCTTGACAAGTAAGATAGGCAGAGTAGACTTATTGACAAGTAAGATAGGCAGAGTAGACTTAAAAAGATTTTCTGAAGATTCGAGCTGAATTGCATGTTTCCACTGAAACGACGAAGCAGGCGAATCCACGAAATACAAAGACGGTTATTTTGGAATCACCGGGACACAGAGACGACCGCCCCTTTTCATTCGGGCTCTCATGATCTTGCAGATCAATGAAGAACATCCGACCTGTTTTCTGAAGGAACGCAGACTTTTTTTCAAGGGCATTTTCTTTATTCTTTATGCCCGTTAGTCCCACCTCCAGAGGAATTGGGGAAAAGTAAAGACCTTCTGGCCCCTCCCTGAATCTACGGTGAATGAATTTCATTTAATTAGGGCAGCCAACCTCTGACGGCAGTTGTGTCCGGGGGGAGTGAATATGCCTGGTCAAGTCTTACATGATTTTCTGTACGTTGGTGTGTTTCTCGTTGTCGGGGTGATTTTTGCCCTCACCCCCATAGTACTCTCATGGCTCATAGCGCCCCGAAGCGAGAGTGCGAAGCGGGCAGAGACGTATGAAAGCGGCATGACCGCGCTCGGCAGTGCCTGGATCCAATTCAGCGTCGCCTACTACATCTACACCTTGATATTCCTCGCCTTCGACGTGGACGTCCTCTATCTGTTTCCGGTGGCCTTGATTTACGGCAAGCAATTCATTTTCCGCGATTTTCTCGAAATTGTCATCTTCGTTTTCATTCTTTCCCTGGCCATCGTTTACGCCTGGCGGAAAGGGGTTTTCAAATGGCAGTCAAGAAGATAGCGCCTGGTCCGCGCGTACACTTGGCGGTCCTGGAGGAAGTTCTGAATCTCTGCCGGGCCAATTCTCTCTGGCCCATGACCTTCGGCCTGGCCTGCTGCGCCATCGAGATGATGGCCACCGGCGCCAGCCGTTTCGATCTGGATCGTTTCGGGGCCGCCGTATTTCGACCTTCACCCAGGCAGTCCGACCTCATGATTGTGGCTGGAACCATCTCCAAGAAGATGGCCCCCACCATCGTCACGCTCTGGGAGCAGATGCCTGCGCCGAAATGGTGCATGGCCATGGGCAACTGCGCCATCTCCGGCGGACCGTTTGAATTCGAAGGTCAGTATGCCATTGTCCCGGGCGCTGATCTTCTCGTTCCGGTCGACGTCTATGTGCCGGGCTGTCCGCCCCGGCCGGAAGGGCTGATTCAGGGATTCCTTTCGTTGGAAGACAAGATTACCAAAGGCGAAAAACGCAATGTCATTAGAAGATTTAAAAAAAGAGCTGGAAGAAATCGTTGAGCCGTCCTCCGTTCACACGCGGGACTACGACAGGAACGGCTGCCTGCTGGAGATACGTGCGGAACGCAGCCGACTGCTGTCGATAGCCCAGGCTGCCCGCGATGCCGGTTTCTTTCTGGAATTCATTACCGCCGTGGACTTTACCGAAGGGCCGATCGCAGTCTACCAGTTCAACGAATGCAATGCGGTCTCCCGGATTCAGGTAAAGGTGCAGCTGGCCAGGGGGGAATCGCTTCCGAGCATCGGCCGTGTTTATGACGCGGCCTTGTGGTACGAGCGGGAAGTATTCGATCTCTTTGGTATTCGTTTCGACAACCATCCGGATCTCCGACGGCTGCTGCTGCCGGAGGATGCCGATTTCCATCCGCTTCTCAAGGAATACGGCAAGGTGCATGCTTTCAGGAGCGCGAGAGAGATCTATGTCGACCAGGACGCCTGAAACCGTAACGGAGCACACCTTCTATCTGAACCTGGGTCCCCAGCATCCGAGCACCCACGGAGTTTTGCGGCTCTTTGTCAAACTCGACGGCGAATACGTGATGGAGGTGGATCCCATTATCGGCTATGGCCATCGGGGCCACGAGAAAATGGCCGAAAGCCACTTCTACGAGCAATTCCTGCCGAACACCCCCCGGATGGACTACCTCTCCGGCATGCTGTTCAACCATGCCTATGTAGCGGCAGTGGAGAAAATGGCCGGCATCAAGGCACCGCCCCGGGCCGAGTACATCCGGGTCATCTGCGCCGAACTCAACCGGGTGGCCAGCCATCTCATGTGGCTGGGCGCCTACCTGATGGATCTGGGGGGAGTAACCCCGTTCTTTTATGCCTTCGATGACCGGGAGAATATCCTGGACATCCTGGACCGGGTCTCCGGTTCCCGCCTGACGTACAACTACTGCCGGTTCGGCGGGGTGGCCAGGGACATTGACGACATATTCATCGAAGCCACTCGGGATTTCGTGAAGAGACTGAGAGGCCGCTGGAAGGACTATAACAACCTGGTAACCAAGAACGTCATCTTTATTCACCGGACCAGAGACGTAGGGGTCATCGATAAGGACCTCGCCCTGCGTTTCGGCTGCACCGGGCCGGTACTGCGGGGTGCCGGGGTACCCTACGACGTTCGCAAGGCTGAACCCTATTCCGTTTACGGTGAGATGGATTTCGACATCCCGACCGGCGACAACGGCGATGCCTTCGATCGATATATGGTTCGCCTGCTGGAGATGGAGCAAAGCCTCCGCATTATCGAGCAGGCACTGGACCGGCTGCCCGACGGACCGGTCACAACGCCGACGCCCCGCAAGGTGCGGCCGCCGAAGGGCGACTATTATTTCGCAGCGGAGACTGCCCGGGGCGCACTCGGATATTATATAGTGAGCGACGGAAGCGAATGTCCTTACCGACTCAAGGTCAGAGTGCCGTCATACGGCAACCTGCAGACGCTCACCGAGATACTGCCCGGTACCCTGGTTGCCGACACGATCTGCATCCTCGGGAGCATAGACATCGTGGTACCGGAGATAGATCGATAGCACGTGAGGAAAGACAAGTATGAATGCCGTTTGGCACTATCTGGCCGGCACGCTCGGCCCTGACCTGACCAGGATTATCCTGGGTCTCGTAGGCATCCTGGTACTGGTGCAACTGAACGCCGTGTTTCTGGTGTGGCTCGAACGCAAGGTCGCCGGTCACATCCAGGCCCGGCTGGGGCCCATGGAAGTGGGGCCGCACGGCATCTTGCAGACCATAGTCGACGGGGTAAAGCTCGTCAGCAAAGAGCTCATCACTCCCCGCCATGTGGACCGGAAACTTTACGTCCTGGCGCCCATAGTGGTATTTCTGCCGGCCATGGTGGGTCTTGTGGTGGTTCCCTTCAGCAAGCATCTGCAGGTAAGGGACCTGAACGTGGGTCTGCTCCTGATCTTCGCTTTCTCCAGCTTTAACGTGCTCGCCATCCTCATGGGCGGCTGGGCCGCCAATAACAAGTACTCTTTGATGGGGGCTATCCGCTCGGTGGCACAGAATGTGGCTTACGAGATTCCCCTGCTGCTGACCGTGGTGAGCGTGCTGCTCTGGTCCGGCAGCCTCCGGATGTCGACCATTGTGAATTCCCAGGCTCATGTGTGGAACGTGGTCTTTATGCCGGTGGCCGCCCTGATCTTCATGATCTGCGCAACCGCAGAAACGAACAGGGCCCCCTTTGATATCCCGGAGGCCGAATCCGAACTGGTGGGCGGGTTCCATACGGAGTACAGCGGCATGCGTTTCGCCCTGTTTTTTCTGGCGGAGTATTCCAACATATTCATCGAGGCGGCGGTTGCTACAACGCTTTTTTTCGGCGGATGGAGAGGTCCGTTGCTGCCCGGCGTGGTATGGTTCTTCCTCAAAACCTATGCCCTCATATTCGTGGTCATGTGGGTCAGATGGACCTTTCCGCGACTGCGGTTCGATCAACTCATGAACT
>CAZEGG010000062.1:0-12726 GCA_964511755.1 uncultured Desulfobacteraceae bacterium
ACTCATATCGAGATCGCCGCAGGGTGAAAGGCACGAATGAATATGCAAATCCGTCCTGAATTTCTTCATCAGTCAGGGTCATCATCCCTATTCAATTCCTGTCGCATATAACTTGCCTGCCAGCTGATACGCGGCAAGGGAAGAAGCAAGCAGAGGGATACCCTCCTCTCTTGCCTTTTCTACGGTCTCGGGGTCGGGCTGGTGCCCATTGGCAAGAAGGATCGCTGCCAGTTCTTTCAGCAGCGCGACTGCTACGATGTTCTGGTGTCTCTGGATCGTGATCCACACGGCCCCTTTTTCAGCATTTGCCATGACATCGCTGAGAAGATCGCCGCAATACCCGGACACCACTTCCTGGTCAAGTGCACCTTCTCCAGCCAGTACGTCGAGGGAAAACCTGCTCACGAGGTCTCTCAGGTTCACTTTTTCTCCTTGGATTTCATCTGCGTGGTTCTGTGGCCCCGGGAAAGAACGCAATTGTCAAGAGAGACCCGGCCTTCGACTACATCCCGCGCAAAAGTCGCACAATCGGGCGAACCGCAAATGCCGCATTCCTTTCTCGGCAGCTGTGCCAGAATTCCTTCCACGCGTTTCTGTTTTTCGATTCGCTCTGAAAGCGCCTTTTTGGTAAGAATTCTCTGTTCAGCATGCCTGCCTCGTTCCGCAAAGAACCATCCATTCTCATAGAGTTTCTTCACATACCCGTATTTGACGCGTTTTTCCACGCCATACATGCGCACGAGATGTTGCAGGTACCGCTTGCCCTGATACTTATCCGCCACCGTAAAAAGGCCTCCCAGGCAGCCCTCGGAGCATGCCCGGAATTCCATGTAGTCGATGTGGGAGAGGCTTCCCGTCTCTATTTTCTCCAGATAGCTGATAGTCTCCTTGAGACCGGAAACAGCGAGGCAGTTCTTCTGCACTCCCGAAATCTCGCCGCCCGACATGCCCCACCCAAGTCCGATACCCCCTGAATGATGCAGTACCTTGTCCTCTTCCACTTCCTGTATGTTCTTCTTCAGGGAATTGTATATGTCGCAAATCCCCACGGCGCCGTCGATGTAGGAATGGTCTCGGAAAAAGGGTTCCTTGATACAGATCATCTTTGCAGGGCACGGTGAGATCTGCAGGGCCTTTATGTCCGACTCATCACATCCGTGTTTCAAGGAAAGCCGCACTTTTATCTCTCTCGCCACTATTTCCCTCGGCGGCGCCAAAGGCGGGATGTGATGAAGCAAATCAGGAAAACGGCAGGCGATCAGCCTCACCACAACCGGACACACCGGGGAAATCAAGGGCCAAGGCGCATCTTCCTTCTTTCTGTTGTCCTGTATATAGAGTTCAATAGCCACATTGAACATTTCATTGGTGTATGACTGATCATACACATACGAAAATCCCATCCGCTTCAATCCCAGGAGAATATCATTGGGGGTTACATCCTCACCGAACTGGCAGTACAGCACAGTGGAACCGCTCACAACAGAGTACTTGGCCTCTCCCAGGTTTCCCCGGTCAGTGGTGATGGCATGGATCGCTCCGCGCGGGCAGACCCTGATGCATTCGGCGCAGTCCACACAGACACCGACGACTCGGGCTACGCGCCCCTCCTGCACCCGGATCGCTTTGGTCGGGCAGACCTTCATGCACAGAATGCAGCCGTTGCAACGATCCTCATCGATCTCCACATACTGGACCACGGCGGAATCTGACGGCCATACGTTCTTCACTAGGGTCCCTCTGTTAAGCGAAAAACAATTTTCAACCGGGTTCCCTCATTGCGGGCTGACTGGATATCCAGGGAATCGGCATTCTTCTTAATATTCGGAAGCCCCATACCTGCGCCGAAACCCATTTCCCTGTATTCTGCAGGCGCAGTGGAAAATCCCTCTTTCAACGCTGCTTCAATATCTTCTATTCCATCTCCGTCGTCATTGGCATGAAGGACAACTTTATCCGGGTCCACGGTCAGCACAAGCTTCCCTTTTCCCCCGTACATGACAATGTTCATCTCAGCTTCATAGACGCACACAGAAACGCGACGAATAATACTCTCCTCAAAACCGATACTTCGCAACGTTCGTTGCACCTGGAGCGAGGCTTCTCCTGCCCGCACGAAATCCCTCGGTTGGACGTCAAATCGCTTCTTCAATCGAGGCATGTCAGGTGCAGCCCTGCACGGAAAGGTACACGGTCTATCCCCTTTCCTCGCCAGGGACCCTGGTACGCCGTTTTTCAACGCCCCGGAGACCTTCTCGAAAAAGCCTTCCACACGCGGAATACATTGTATAAGGCGTTGATAGGAGGGGCAAATCATGCTCGGATGCCAGCGTTATCATTTCTACAGTAGGATCTTTATCCCGTACAAGCACTACTGCCGCCACGCCTGAAATCACCGATGACCGGATCACTTGTATGTTATTAAGGCCGGTCAAGAGAAGAGCACCCGCGGTCGGCCCCCGAAGCATATCGCTCATCAAATCGCTCGCGGTTCCTGCTGAGACCCGGGAGTTGAGTTTATGCTCGCCCACCAGTATCCTGGCTTTGAGTGTCTCCTTTATGTCTGATAATTTCATGAGTATTCTATTCGTACTTCGCCAGGACGCCACCCAGCTTGCTCGGCTGGAGTCCTCCATGGGTATCCGCATCAACCACAACCGCAGGGGCCAAACCGCACGCCCCCAGGCAACGGACGGTTTCAAGAGAGAAGCGCCTGTCATCGGTCGTCTGTCCCGGCTCAAGGCCGAAATCATCGCACAGTCGCTTCAAAATATTCCTGCTTCCGCGTACGTAGCATGCAGTGCCCAGGCATACCTTTATCAAGTGTCTGCCCTTCGGCACCATTGAAAAGAAAGAATAGAAGGTCACAACGCCGAAGATAGTGCTCCCGGGAATATTGAGTTCCTTTCCGATGTATTCCTGCAGTTCACGAGGAAGATATCCTACAGCCCTCTGACATTCCTCAAGGACCGGAATAAGGCATCCCGGTTTCCCCCTGAACCGTTCAATGATCTCATCCACCTGTGACATCACTTCGGGGGTGAGATCAGGGTTTTTCTCTTCCAGATTTTCCAACTGATGCATCATTCACTCTCCTCATTCCGGCAATAGCGCTGCTATCCTTTGTCTGGCCTCATCGGACGGCTGAAGTATCCCTGGGGTTCCCTGGTCCCTCCCGAGCCAATTCACTGTCCAATCACCCGGAAAATTGCTCTTGTCCCTTTGCTATCCTTACCGCACACACCTTATATTCGGGGATTTTGGCGATAGGATCGAGCGCCGCGTGGGTCAGCTTGTTCGCGGCGGCACTTGCATAGTGAAACGGGATAAAAACCGTCCCTTTCTCGACCATCTCGGATACCCGTGCGACCGCCTCTATTTCTCCCCGTCTGGACGCGACCCGGATCCGCTCTCCCTGCCCTATGTTCTTCGAGGAGGCGTCATCGGCTGAAATCTCCACAAAACACTCAGGAGCCAATATATTCAAGCCGTCCGACTTCATGGTCATTGTCCCCGTGTGGTACTGGTAGAGCACACGGCCGGTGGTCAAGTACAAGGGGAATTCTTCGTCGGGCAATTCTGCCGGGGGGATATACTCGATGGCATGGAACACTCCAAGGCCGCAGGTGAACTGGTCCACGTGCAGGCACGGAGTCCCGGGATGATCCGTTCCGGTACACGGCCAATGGAGGCCCTCCGTCGCCAGGCGATCATACCTGATTCCACAGTATGAAGGGGTGACTCCGGTAATCTCATCCATGACGGCTTCGGGACTGTCATAGGCCATCGGGTACCCGAGCCGGGAAGATACGTCGCACAGGATCCTCCAGTCCTCTCTGGCTTGTCCGGGAGGACCCAGGGCCTTTCGAACCCGCTGGACCTTTCTTTCCGTGTTGGTAAAGGTTCCGTCTTTTTCGGCGAAGGCGGAAGAAGGTAAGACCACATCCGCCATCCGTCCCGTCTCATTCAGGAAAATATCCTGCACGACGAGAAAATCCAGGTTCTCTATGCACTCTTTTACATGGTTCAGGTCCGGGTCCGACACCAGCGGGTTTTCACCGATGATGTAGAGGGCCCTTATTTTCCCCTCCTTGGCAGCATTCATCATCTCCGTCACCGCCAGGCCGGGAGTCTGGGGCAGGCTTTTCACTCCCCATGCCTCCTGCATGCGCGACTGGTTGGCAAGATCCGCAACCTTCTGATACCCTGTGTACACGTTGGGTAAGCCGCCCATATCACATGCCCCCTGGACGTTGTTCTGTCCTCTGAGGGGGTTCACCCCACCCCCCGGGACGCCCACATTGCCGCAGAGCATGGCCAGATTTGCCAGTGACTTGACGTTATCGGTACCTGAAATATGCTGGGTTATCCCCATGGCATAGAGGATGGAGGCTGCAGGGACGCTTGCGTAGAGCCGTGCGGCGGCGATGAGTTGCTCCTGCGGGATCCCTGATATCTCTTCCACGTAAGCAGGAGTATATTTTTCCACCATCCTTTTCAAATCATCCAGGCCCACTGTGCGGGACTGGACGTATTTTTCATCATAGAGGTTCTCCTTGATGATGACGTGCATCATGCCGTTAATCCAGGCCACGTCGGTGCCCACTTTGGGCCTTATCCAGAGCGTCGCAAAGCGGGTAATCGGGATCTTCCTCGGGTCCACCACGATGAGCTTGGTGTCTCCAAACGTAACGGCCCGCTTCACGTACGTGGACAGCACGGGATGATTCTCCGTCGTATTGGAGCCGGTGATCAATATGACGCCGGCCTTCTCCAGATCCTCAATGGGGTTTGTCATTGCCCCGCTTCCAAATGCCGCGGCCAGACCGGCCACCGTGGAAGAGTGTCAGAGCCGTGCACAGTGGTCAACGTTGTTTGTCCCGATCGCTGCCCTGGCCAGCTTCTGGGCCAGGTAGTTCTCCTCGTTTGTGATCCGGGCGCTGGTAAAGACCCCGATGGCATCGGGACCCGAAGACTCCTTGATTTCCGTCAATTTTCGGGCGACCAAGTCCAGTGCCTCATCCCACGAGGCCTCTCTGAAGGTATCCTTGTCCCGGATCATCGGAGTTTTCAGCCGGTCGGGATGAGCCAGAAAATCGTAGCCGAAGCAGCCTTTCACACAGAGCTTGCCGTAATTCGGGCCCACATCCGGGACACCGGTTACCCGCTCGACCTTATTCCCGGCAACGTGGAGATAGACTTGGCAGCCAACGCCGCAGTAGGAGCAAGTTGTCCGAACCTTTTTCACTTCAATGGGAGAAAAGGCCTCGGGAACCTGGTTCCTGGGATAGAGAGCCCCAACCGGACATGCCTGGAGGCACTGGCCACAAAAAACGCAATCGGAATCCTTGAGCGCGAGGTCGCCTTTTGCTACGATTTTGGATTGCGCTCCTCGATATCCATAGCTGATGGCATTATTCACTTGAAGTTCATTGCATGCCTGGACGCATCTTCCACAGAGAATGCAGCGGGAAAAATCCCGGACAAAGAAAGGATTGACCGTCTCAATCGGATAGGGCGTTTTCGCCGGAGAAAAGCGGTTTCCTTTGACCTGATATCGGATCGCGAGTTCCTGGAGGCGGCAATCGCCATATGCGGGACACAATTCCCGGTGTTCTTCCGGCTCCATGACCTGCAGTTGAAAATCACTCCATGAGTCCATGTCGAGACCCTGCGCAAGGCAGTTGTGATCTCCCGAGGAAAGCAGCAGCTCGATATTCATCCGGCGTGCCTGTACCACCCTGGGGGATTCGGTCCTCACAACCATGTTGGGCGCCGCCGGCGTCGCACAGGAAACTACCAGATTTCTGGCGCCCTCCACTTCCACCACACACATCCTGCAGGCTCCGGTAGGCGATGCACCCTTGAGATAGCAGATCGTAGGGATATCAATACCGTTCCGTCTTGCAACGTCCAGGATGGTCTCTCCACCACTGAAGACAAACTCTCTGCCATCAATGACTATTATTTTTCCTTTTTCCATGCTGACTCCCGAATAGTAAAATCCGCCGGAAGTAGATTTACCTTCCGCGGCGGGTGCTGGTTCGTTTCCATCCATGAATGGCTATTTTTCACAATCTCATTTCTGGATTGGAAACCCGCTCGTGCCCAAATTCCATTCGTGGATGGCACTGGTTGACATCTTTCTGCCTGCCCTGTTTCCCGTACTGTTTGAGTGTTCTTCTTTCGTGGGGCGACACCAGAGATGACAAGGCATTAATCTCAGTAAGACACTCTTCTCTCCCGGAAACCGAACAAGATCTTGAACGGATAAGAATTCAAAACGGAGGGAGTATAACAGAGAAAACCACTCTTTTTCAACGCCTTTTTGGTCTCAAAATCCACCATTTAATTTTCGCAAAATAGTTCTCGCCGGAAGATTTAGCGAAATTCCCGATCACCGGCGAGGTGTCGGACGAAGGAACCGAAGAGCGGCGACTGGGTCGTATACTCGATACGACGTAAGGATGAGCGAGGGCAAGGCAGCAGGATCATCCCACGATTCGATGCAGAAAACGATGCAACCGCATCCGCCAGTAGGCAATATTGAGCGGAATCGTAAGCTTGGGATCGAAGGTAATATTTGGTATTTTTCCGACTGCGGAGAGGTAATGCACATTGTCGGCCACTGAAAGGGGGCAGCCTTTTGCGTGGAGGTACCTTGATGAACGGCCTCTAAAGGCTCGATAAAGGGCCTGGAACGTTTTGAGGAGCATATCATTGGATTTTGTTTTCCGCTCATCAACTTCCCCGGCAGTCTTGTAACTGCTCTCGATCTTGACGTGCTCGTCCTCTATTTCCCCTTCCCAGCTTGTGCAGTCGCCCGCGAATATCACCTTTTCATCCGGGTCCAGGTGGAGCCGACCTGCAACCTTTCCCACCACGAAATGGACTTTCTTCATCTGTTTGTCCACATCCGGCAGATAGGCCCGGTAAATATGCATCGCTTCCTGGAGCGCGCCGGGACACCCTCCCCAGCAGTAGTCTCGGGAGTGAGGTTCCGGAAATGTCCCGACGGTACAGGTCACGTTACTCTCTTCACCGAAGTAATCATCGATTCGTTCCATGCAGAATTGAAAGGCTTCCGTCTTCTCCCGCACTTCTTCCAGCGGAAAATCACCGGTCACCTCTATGTCGTCCAGGTGCATCGGGCCGAAGCCCCTTTGGGACGCGAAACGCAGATGGAGAAGATCCTGCGGATCCACATGAACCATATGGCATCCCACCGTATCAACGGCACAGGAATTGGTACCCATGACAATGGCGCCCAACGGAAAAGGTGTGGGAGTGAGCATCATCTTCTGCCCGGCGATAATTCCATCTATTGCAATGAATGATGGCTGGATGACCTCCTGGAGGTCCGCAATCTTTTGCTCCAGAAGACAGTTGTGATCCACGAGTCGGTGTCGATCATCCTGGATTCCTATGTAATTCTTGAGGCCCAAGGTGAGTCTGCTCCAGGGATGAGCCTTGAATTTAGGAAGATTGATGAGGAAATCGCATTGCGAAACAGGCTGCGGTACGAACACCTGTTTTCTCAGTGCGCCGGCCTTCTCCAGTGAGAGAGGAACCTGCGGATATTCGTCAAAATAGTAGGTCTTGACCCGGTGCCTTCTGATAACCTTTGGATATCCAGCGTTCTTAAAGCAGAACCTTGTGGGAATTACGATGCCCGAGCGTTCACCAACTGCAATTTCCTCCGGATCTCTGGCTCGCTCCTTGGTTGCGGTGAGCACTCCGTCAAGGAATTCTTTCCGCGTGAACGCATAGGGAAACCACTTCGGATGGGCAATGACTGCGTTGGGTTTTAGGAGGATCCTCCCGGTGGGCCGGACATCCAGCTCTTCCATCCCCTCTCTGACGATACCCGCTATCCTATTGGGATCGTAGGCGTCACATCGCATGATAAAAACCCGATGCCTCATCTTTTTACTCCCTGGAGAAATCATGGTGACGCAGGATCACGATCATCTCTCCTTGTCCACTTTATCCAGCAGTTTGTCGTAATATATCTGATTTTCTTCCAGCAGCGGGGACTTCTTTCCCATCATGTTCAACTGCATGATCTTGAAATTGATCTTTTTGATATGACGGTACTTTTCTTTCTCGTCCGGAATGGTTTCCAGCATATCCTCCATTTGTCGGATCTCTTTTCTTAGCTGGATCTCGGGGGGAAGGCAATCCGCATTTTTCAGAATTTTGTAAGCAAGCCTCAGGTCTTCCGGTACGTTGGAATCGTCCTCCAGGTTCACCGGATGCCCGCTTCCCGGAAGATCGTCAAACGCCCCCTCCTTCTGAGCTTCCTGTATCTTTCTCTCTACAATTTTTTCGAATGCGGTCATATGATCTTATACCTCTTTTTCGAGGGGTGATCAACTACATTACGATTCCGGGAACGGGCATATGCGCTTGACAACAAACCGACACTTCGTTTATGTGGACTGTAACGAAGCAAAGGTCCTAGTCCGGATAGCCCGGCTTTGGGCCGCCCGGGAAGAGGCTTGTCGATCTCGTAGCTTCAGAGTGACTGGGGTGACCTAGAATGCCAAGAGTGACTAGAGTTGAGGAATTTCTTTCCATTCTATTGAACAAGAAAAGCGAAGCTTTCCATTAACTCTAGCTCACTTTAGTTCACTCCAGACTTTAGATCACTTCAGCCACCTTGGTTCCCGATACGGCGTAGCTTTCGGGCTCTGACTCCCGCGGAGCGGGGTCTATGACTCGCCCCAAGGACCAGGTTTCCCAATAAGCAACAGACAAACCTTTCCCAAAGGATGCATATGATCACCGAACTGGAGAGAAGAATAATAAACCTCATTCAGGGAGATCTCCCCGTGGCTTCAAGGCCTTTTGCCGTCCTGGCCGATCAGCTCGGAATCCCTGAGTCGGCTCTCCTGGGGGAAATCAGAAAGCTGAAAGAGCGAGGCATCATCAGGCGTTTCGGGGCGACGCTCCGCCACCAGGAAGCAGGTTTCAGTTCCAATGCCATGATTGTCTGGAGAGTACCCGAAGAGCGCCTGGAGGAGGTGGGAAAGCTCATTGCGGGCTTCAAAGAGGTGACCCACTGTTACCAGCGGGAACCGCAAAGAGACTGGCCGTATAATCTCTATTCCATGGTGCACGGGAACAACCGCAAAGATTGTCATGAAATCGCCCACCGGCTGTCGCAAAAAGTGGGGATTTCGGAGTATACATTGCTCTTCAGCAAGAGGGAATTCAAGAAGACGAGCATGGAGTATTTTTAGAAGCCGGGCGAAAGCGAGAGAAGGGTAAGACCATGAAAACCAAGTCGCAGGAACTATTTGCAAGAGCGAAAAAATATATTCCCGGAGGTGTGAACAGCCCCGTGAGGGCCGGAAAGGCCGTCGGCATAGACCCTCCCTTTATTGCTCGGGCAGAGGGCTGCACCCTTTGGGATGCAGACGGAAATACCTATATAGATTATGTCTCCTCCTGGGGTCCCATGATCCTGGGACATGCCCATCCGGGAGTTGTCAGCGCCCTTGCTGAAGCCGTTCGCCGCGGCACCAGTTTCGGCGCCCCCACGGAACTGGAAGTGGAGATGGCGGAACTTATCGTTGACCGCGTCCCGTCCGTAGAACGGGTACGAATGGTGAATTCCGGAACGGAAGCGACCATGAGCGCCATTCGTCTCGCACGCGGAGTCACGGGCAGGAATAAGATTGTCAAGTTTGACGGGTGCTATCACGGCCATGGAGACAGCCTCCTGGTGGAGGCGGGCTCAGGGGTCGCTACCTTCGGTATTCCCGGGAGTCCGGGGGTTCCCGAGGACCTCGCACGGCAGACCATGTCACTTCCGTTCAACAACCTGCCGGCCGTGGAGGAGACCTTCAAGCGTTTTGGAGAGAGTATTGCGGCATTGATCGTGGAACCTGTGCCGGGGAATATGGGTGTAGTCGTTCCTGATATCGGTTTTCTGCAGGGACTCAGGGATATAACCGAAACATACCAAAGTCTTCTCATTTTTGACGAAGTGATCACCGGTTTCCGGTTGGCCCCGGGAGGCGCACAGGAATACCACGGTATCTCGCCCGATCTTACCTGCCTCGGAAAGATTATCGGGGGCGGTCTCCCGGTAGGGGCATTCGGAGGGAAACGCGAAATCATGGAAAGACTCGCCCCCGAGGGCGATATCTACCAGGCAGGAACGCTTTCCGGAAACCCGCTGGCGATGACGGCAGGTCTCGCCACCTTGCGCATCCTGGGCGAGCCTCATGTGTACAGTACACTGGAACAGCGGTCGGAGATGCTCTTCAGCGGGCTGAAATCCTCAGCCGAAGCGGCCGGTATACCCGTGGTGATCAACCGCGTGGGGTCAATGGGATCGCTCTTTTTTTCCAATATCCCCGTCACCGACTTCGCCGCTGCCAAAAGGTGCGACGGAGACAGGTTCAGGAGGTATTACATCAGAATGCTGGAACAGGGAATATACCTGGCCCCTTCGCCCTTTGAAGCCACTTTTCTCTCTCTTGCGCACACGGATGAAATTATCGAAAAAACCCTTGATTTTGCTGCAAAGGCTTTTCATTCTCTTTAATCAAAAATGTATTGACTTTGAATGAATAGCTGTGGTAGAGACAACGTGATTTTTCTTGTTGGAATGGCAGTAATGTCCCGGGAAGAAGCATTCTCATCGCCCACGCCACGCAGGGATAATCTGTATAGAACAAATTCCTGCGATTCCATCAAGACAGGTGCCTGGATACCATTCGCATGGACAAGGATCTGAAAAAGACCATCAAGGACCTCGGGTATCTGAGCACCGTCGGGATGGCCATGGCATTCTCCATCGCCATCGGAGCCGTCGGCGGATATTATCTTGACGAGTGGCTCGGGACAAAGCCATGGCTCTTCTTTGTCGGCCTGGGCGTGGGGATTGCCGCGGCTTTCAAGAATCTGTTTACCCTCTACAAAAAGGCAAAGAGATTCTAGTTCTTGGCTATGGACTGGGCAGAAACATTTCGGATCTTGAAATCCCTGAACTGGACAATTCTTTTGATCTTGTCTTCGGTGAGTTATGTCTTCATGGGAAATACGTTTACCGCGGGTGTCATTCTGGGTGGATTCCTGATCATTGCCAATTTTAATGTCCTTCAGCGTACTATCACAAGGGCGTTCGGGGCCAATGGCGTTTTCTGGCCCAACAAAGGGGCAATCGTGGGAAAATACTACCTGCGGCTCGCGGTTCTGGGAATACTTATCTATATGCTAATCCGGCAAAAATGGGTCAATCCCGTGGGATTGGCAGTAGGGCTGTCTGTCGTGGTTTTCAGCATTGTGGCGCTCGGCGTACGTCTGGCCTTGAGGAAATCGTGAGGAGGGTAGTATAGTTTATGGAGGAACACAGCTTTCTATTTTTGGATAAGCTATTTGCGGCCATCGGTCTTGAACATTTTGGTCATGCGTACAGCCATGTTACCCATTCCTGGCTGGTAATGCTTATTATGGTTGTTGCTTCTATCCTTTTTGTCAAAGGGGTTCAACTGGTGCCCAGGAAGGGCCAGAATGTTTTCGAGGTCATCGTCGAACAACTTGAAAAGTTCATGGTAGATATTACCGGACCCGAGGGCAAATTCTTTTTCCCGTTCATTGCGACCATCTTTCTTTTCATTCTCATGTGCAATCTCATCGGGAAAATACCGGGGTTTGTTTCTCCGACCGCCAATTACAACACTACGCTTTCCATGGCCATCCTGACGTTCATTTACACGCATATTATCGGTATCAGGTTCCATGGATTCAAGTATATCAAGCAGTTCATGGGGCCCGTGTGGTGGCTGGCCCCACTCATGTTCCCGATCGAAGTGGTGGGGCATGTGGCTCGGGTCCTGTCCCTCAGCATTCGACTCTTCGGGAACATATTCGGTGAAGAACTGGTGTTCGGCATCGTTGTCACTCTGGCAGGACTCTATCTTGCTCCGCTGCCGCTCTTATTCCTGGGACTTCTGGTGAGCTTCATACAGGCCCTGGTCTTCATGTTGCTTGCCATTATGTATTTCGTCGGGGCTATGGAAGAGGCCCATTAGGCGGATTTGGTTTTGGAAGAAGGTCAAAAAAAGCAAAGGAGGTTCGAATGAGGAAAACACATTTGATTGGGAGTTTAACCGCGATACTGGTGCTGGGCATGGCCTCGATGGCCCTTGCTGCCCAGGGTTCACCCCAGGCACAGGCAGCAGGGGTGTGGATCTTTTTCGGGATCGCCATTGCGTGCGGATTCGGAATCGGTGTTGCTGCAATGGGGACCGGTATCGGCATGGGGAATGCCATTAACGGGGCTCTCCAGGGAACAGCCCGAAATCCGGAAGCGGGCGGCAAGATCATGACCACCATGATCATCGGTCTGGCGCTGATCGAGTCCCTGTGTATCTATGCCCTGGTGATCTGTTTCATCATGGTCTTCAAGATCCCGGACTTCGCAAGTATTATCGACAAACTTTTTTAAGAACCTGGTACCCTCGAGGACCCGGCAAGGGTCCTCTTCTTTTCACCGGGTATGTGCAAAAATTCACAACCTAATGCCCATCCGCACGGAGGGTCTGGGCGCCGGGGAGTCTCCAAATTTCTCGTTTGGAAGATTTCCTGAATTGTTCCATATGGTGCTATGAACAAGGCAGTAAAAATTCCGGAACCAACCATTGAACGCCTTGCGATCTATGCGAGGCCGCTCGAAGAACTTGTAAAGACAAAGGTAGAGGTCATTTCTTC
>CAZEGG010000063.1:0-12520 GCA_964511755.1 uncultured Desulfobacteraceae bacterium
ACCGGCACAGCCAGTCCACATCACCACGCCCACAGGGCGTGGGTTTCTACAGCCAGCTAAAAAGGGGAGCTTTGCACACACACTATGGACACCCGCCGCTCTGTTATGGTATAGACATTGCAGCTCAATTCGGGTGCCAGTTGAAGGTGTTATTGGTAAGGTTGTGCTGTGATGCTGTTGGAAAGGAGCGGATGTTCATGCCGGAATTCTTCATGACCCTATTCCCCCAGGTCGTTAATGCGCTCGAAGCTACAAAAGTACCGGTCGAAATGAGCGCGAATCTTGTTGAGGCAACAATCGGTTTCTATTCTTTTGCATTTGATCTCACCAGAACCTCCTGTGAATTGGGTTGCAGGCTTATGAAAAATGTCATGCCGTTAGCCGTTCCCCAGTTCAGCGCGTCGAGGAGTCAACTCTTTGACATATGCTATGAATCGGCAAACAACCTCTTTTCTATAACTCAAGAAAACGTGCTGGACACCCTTGAACGCTTCCATCAAAGGAGACGAGGGGAACTGGAGTTCATCAAGCTCTTTACCGAACAGCCGCCTAGACAAGACTGGAGTCTTGAATATAATGATACAAACGTCCTCCTGGATTTACCGGGTCTCAGGCTTATAGACATCTCGTTGAATATTGAGCATAAGCTCAATAACTACGGGGTGGTGTTCGCTCCACGCGCGGGACACCATTCCAATATCGCAGAACGGGTAGCCCTCTATATGAGAGATCAGGGCGTCACGCGAATGGCGATCGTGGAACAGAAATGTGCGGATGATATCCCCCTGTACATTAACGGCAAGAGACACTATGAAGACTTTGATGGTCAGATTGATCAATACAAGAAGATACTGGAACATCTGAAGGATCTGACAGGATACCCCCCTCACCTGATAGCGATCTGCCAGCCAGGACCCCTCCTGATAACCACCTTGATACTTAATCCTCATCTTGCGAAGACATTCGGATCCGCCGGATCACCCATGCACACAGACGGGGAAAAAGGATACTTGACAGATTTTGCCCGGTTGGTGGGAGAGCAATATATCGATATGTTGATACGGTTTTTTGGTCACATCGTATCGGAGGGGCACGAAGGTGAAGGAAGAGAAAGCTATGACGGCAGACTTCAGGTGCTCGGCTTCTATTTTTTGGGGATCGACCAGCATATGAAAAACATGCAGTCTCTTCTGTCCGACTTAAGACACGGAAATGGGGACAGCGCGAAACGACAGGAGACCTTCTATCAATGGTACAATACTGTCCAGCACAGCCCAGCAGGGTTTATCCGCGATACCTTTAAGAAAATCTTCATTCGAAATGATCTTGGGAGAGGGAAGCTCATGGTCGGAGGGACAAGAGTCAGCATCAAAGACTATCCGGGCACTATCCCCATATGGGCGCTTGGTGGGAAAAAAGATGAAATCACGCCTCCACTCCAGGCAGTCGGCCACATGGACTTGATCAAAACCGTTCCACAGGAGGATAAACTCACTCTTATATGCAATGGGGGCCACATGGGTCTTTTCAGATCTTCCCAGATCCTGAAGGAGTATTACAGCAGGATCGTGGATTTTATCCTAGCCCATAGTGACAATTCGAAAAAATAACGCTCAAGATCCCTTTTTTCCCTTCTTTTCTGTCGTCTCTGCGCCGTCCGACCGTTCAAAAAACGTTTGAAAAGGCGTTATGCCTGCCATCATCTTCTGTGTCATGCCGGAAATATCCATGCCTAGATCAAGCCATCTTCTGAATTGCTCGTCGACCGTGCTCTTATAATTGAGATAGCCATTGATTATCTGTTCCAGATACTCACCAAAAAAATCCTCGAGGATATTTTGTCCATATTGAATGAAGAGGTACAGGAGGGGTACGGGTAAGAGGATATTCTTTCTTCTGGCTTCTTCAAGTATAATCTGCGTAAGAATGAAAGCGGTTACGTCCTCTTCAGTTTTCGCATCGATAACCTCCACCTGCCGCCCCTGTCGGACCATGTCCGTGACTTGATCCAGGGTTATGTAGGTGCTCTTTTCGGTATCATATAACCGCCTGTTAGCGTATTTCTTGAGAAGGACTTTTTCTTTCATTTTTTCAAATCTCCATCGGCTCTCGTATGTTACGCTGCAAAAATAACAGCGACCAATTTTTTTCTTTTATCATTGCAGAACCAGTAAATCAACACAAAAAATAGTCGGTTATGCAATATATGAAATCCAATTGCCACAGTCCGCGAGAAAGAATGGTTTGTTGCAATGCACCATTTTTTTCTTGACAATTCTCGAGAAGCGCTTATAATGCAACCATCCTTGATCAAGGGAGAAATGGTATTCTTATCCCAGTTTGCATTCAAGATGATGTCAAGGCGGCAAGGAGCTGGCGGCGGAGGCGTAGGAAAACAGCGCGTCTAGGTGCCTGCGAGGCAGCGAACGCCTGCAGCGTTTGAATGCGAATTGGAATCAATGAAGTGAATGGAGGTATATAAAGGGATGGAGACAGGAAATTTCGCAAAGCAGGTAATTGATTTTAACAAGACGACTTTTGACAACACCTTTAACGCCGTTGTTATGTTTCAGGACAACGCTGAAAAACTGAGCAGCATGATCATCGATCAAGCCGCATGGCTCCCAAAAGAGGGGAGAAAGGCCATTGATGAGTGGGTGAGCGCTTACAAAAATGGTCGCGATGATTTCAAAAAGGCGATAGACGAAAATTTCAACAAGATCGAAAAACTGTTCGCAAAGCCGAATTCCGAAAAGAAACCCGAATCTCCAAAGAACGCCAGCAAATCCTAATCAAATAAGAAGCGTTTGGGAGCTCAGCATTTCCAGGAAGATTGCAGGAGGTAACAAGTGATGATGGATCAGAAAACAATATTCAAGCAAATGGTGGATTTCAACAAAGCGGCCTTCGACAACACCTTTAGCGCCATGGCCACAGTGCAGGATCAGACTGAAAAGATGGTCAAAACGATCCTGGAGCAGGCCACCTGGCTCCCAGAGGAAGGCAAAACGGTCATTAGCGAATGGATCCAGACCTACAAAAAGGGTCGAGAAGATTACAAGAAACTCGTTGATGACAACTTCAAAAGAGTCGAAGATTTCTTGGGTGGTTCCAAGTAGCACCTGATGTGAGGGAACCTCGATCAGAGGACGATTGATGGCTGATAAAAGGAAAACAGGGGTTGATCAGTCTGTGCAGATTTTCGAACCAATTATCCGTTCTTTTTTGAGGTTTTTTGAGATCAGTTATGAGGCAATCGGGGCGACCAGTCTGCAATTTCAAGCAGCACAGACATACTGGGCCGGCGTCTTCAAGTACGTGAATGAGTTCATGCTTCCCTACTGGACCGCCCTGAACGCCTTCAATACAACAGAAAAGGATAAACTTCTCCTCCATCCCCCGTGGGAAAGCATGAGGGATTACGTGGAGCTCCTGCAATTTAATCTGCAGGTCGCAGAAAAAGGCCTTGCCAGTACCTTGAATGCGATGCAGGACTACCATCTTAGTGAAATGACTAAGGCCTTTTCAGCATGGATCAATACTGTTTCCAGCGGAGATGGTAACAGTATAGCCGCTTTCAGCGCAAGGCACGCAAGACTGTTGGAAAGCGTGGTCTATTCCTACCCGAAGGCCATTCTGGACATCAAATCGGAGTATGGTTTTCATTTTGATACAACTGGTTATGAAAAGGTAGTCGAGACGGAGCGTTTTCTGCTTTACCAGGTATTCCCCACTGATAGGAAAACAAGGATCAGGAAAAGGGGAAAACCCATCATCATCATTCCACCCTATGTCCTCGGCGCCAACATTCTCGCCTTTCTTCCAGGTGAAAACAAGAGCTATGTCCACGCCTTTGCGAACCAGGGAATCCCTACCTATGTCAGGATCATGAAGGATATCAATACTACCACCGCTGTCCAGGTAATGACCGGAGAAGACGATGCTCTGGATACCAGAGCCTTCTGTGAAACGGTGAAGAGCAGACATGGCAGAGATGTTACCTTGAACGGGTTCTGCCAGGGGGGATTTATTGCTCTGGTAGACCTCATCTCTGGTGAATTGGACGGGCTCGTGGATGCCCTCATAACCTGTGTGGCCCCAATGGACGGTACCAGGAGCAAAGCGCTGGTGGAATACCTGGAGCACTTACCTCCAAGATTCAGGGACTTAGGATATGCGGAGAAGACCCTGCCTAATGGCAATAGAATTGTCGATGGCAAGGTGATGAGCTGGGTATACAAGCTCAAGAGCATGGAAAAAGAGGCCCCTATTTTTAGCTTTTACCGGGACCTCATGATTCTTGACGGAGATAGCAGCCAGAAACCGAAAATCAGCAAGACAGCAGCGGCTCTCAACTACTGGCTGATCTATGACCGGACCGATCTTCCTGTGGCCATAACGAAAATGAGTTTTGACTCCTATACCATACCGGTGGACAAGGACGGCACGCTGCCGTTCCGGCTTTTCGGAAGGAAGCTCAATTTCAAACGTCTGGCGGAGAAAGGTATAACTGTCCTAATATGTTACGCGGAAAAGGATGATTTGGTGGATGACGAATCCGCCTTGGCACCACTGGATTATATCGATGCAGAGGTAACGATTTTTCCGAAGGGACACGGGTCCATAGCTACCTCATGGTCATTTCCCGGTTCAGAATGTGCATTAGACACCTGCTTTGGGCAGAACAACTACCGGGGCCCCGTTCGTTTTCACCTGGATCTTGAAAAAGCGTAACGGCGTGAGTTCAACGCGTGCCCGCTTCAGGCCGGTTTAGGGGTTCACGATTTAAAGGATGGACGAGGGATACAGCATGGACAAGAATTTTCTGGAATTCTGGGGACATTTTCTTATCAATGCCGCCAAGGGCCAGAGACAACTGGAAGATATGGCCAAATGGATGGCCCAGGGACTCGAGGGCGTTGGGGAGCTTTCCCGGATGTTCCAAAAATTCTATGGATTAAATGGGACGGATGAAGACAGCACCCAATATCTGAAAGAATGGCAGCGGGCAGTGGAGGAATTCCAGAAATCCTTCATGGAGTATCTGGGTTTGATGGGCGTGGTTTCGAAGGAAGAGCACCTGTCTCTGGTAAAGAAATATGAAGAACTTAAAACGCGAATTGCAGAACAAGAAGAAACTATTGCACACCTGCGCATGCTTCTGGACCAGAAAGGAACCGGCGAGGAGACCGTGATGCAGACCTTCCAAGATCTCATGAAGAAGCAGGCAGATGAGTTTCAGGAACTCATGGAGAACGTCGGGCAGCTCTCCAAGAGTGAATCACATGTAAAGAAGAGAAAGTAAGAACTACTCTTTCGGGGCCTTCGGAGGGCTCACCAAGGCCTCGCCATCCAGGACCGTGGTCCCATCCTGATTCACGCATGTCGTCCGCAGAATGACCCTGTTCTTTTCTGTTACAATTTCCTTTATCTCCACCCGGGCAGTAATGGTATCGCCCATATGTGCCGGGGCAAGGAAGTCCAGTTCCTGCTTGACATAAATTGTGCCAGGTCCCGGGAGCTTGTTCCCTATTACTGTTGAAATAAAGCCCGCCAGCAGCATCCCGTGTGCTATTCTTGTCTTGAAGAATGTCTTCCGAGCATACTCTTCATCGATGTGTGCTGGATTCAAATCGCCCGTCACGCCTGCAAAGAGATAGACATCCGCCTCTGATATGGTCTTTGCAAACTCGGCCGTGTCACCCGCTCTCAGTTGGTCAACGGTCTTTCCCCTCATCGCCGATCCCTTTCCCTGGAATCTCCTTGAATCGTGAAACAGAACCCTATCAATCCATCAAAACCAAGATCTGTAGCTATACACATCCTCTTTCATGTCTTTCATGTCCTGCTGTAACGTCAAATACAGAGCGGCGTTCTGTATGGCCAATCCTCCCTGGTGTGCCAGGGCTGACACAAAGGTGATATCATCCTCGCTGAACGCTTGCTCAACTGCGCTATAGATCCTCAGGGCGCCGATCACCTCGTCTTTTGCCTTTATGGGAACGCTGAGCAGGGATACAATTCCTTCTTCTTCCAATTCCTTTTTGTACTGAATTCGCTTATCCGTAGCGACATTGCGCACGAGAACCGGTTTACCTTCAAGTGTTTGGGCGATGCTCTTCTGGGCAGATATAGGGCCTTTCTTGAGGAACTTTTCACTGAGACCGTAGCTTGCCACCGGCTTCAAGGTCTTTCTATCTTCGTCAAGCAAACGAACAGTGGCGCCTTTCACCCCAAGACCTCGGGCGATGTCGGCCGATAGGACGTTCAGGATCTCTTTTATGTCCAGGGTGGAATTGATGCTGGCAGCCAGGTTATGAAAAAGGTTCGTGTTTCTCCTTATCTGCTCGATCAGCCGCGTGTTTTCAATGGCCATACCTCCCTGCTCGGCAAGGGCGGCAAGGAATGCTATCTGATCTTCAGTAAAGATCCTTCGCCTTGCTGTGTAAAGCGTTAAGACCCCTATTACCTTACCTTTGACTTCTACGGGCACGGCGAGAATAGAGACAATCCCTTCCTCTTTTTTGACCTCATGGTTTTCCGATCTGGGATCCTTTGTTGCATCACTGATGGCGAGGCACCCTTCTTTCATCACATCAGACACATTATCCTTTGCAGACTTCCACTTCGCATGAAGGTACCCCTCAGACAGCCCTTTCTGTGCAACAGGCACGGAAATGTTCTTTTCTTCATCGAACAAAAAGAGGCATGCAGCCTTCCCACGCATTGTATCGATGGCACTCTCGACAATCATCTTCAAGAGTTCATCCTTATCCAGCGTCGTTCCAAATGCCCTGCTCACCTTACAAATGGTCCCGAAATAATCCCTCTTCGCTGCCATCCTCACATCTCCTGGTTTGCTTTCATGATATTCTCGATTTGTTTGATGGTATTTTTCTTGCTTGGAGATTTTCCTCGGATTTCTCTTTCATCCCTTTCCTTCAACCACATGGCAATCTTGGGTGCGAATTCCCTCTGGCACTTGGAGCTGACATAGATGCCGATGTGGCCCGTGTCCAGGCACACATCTTCGGTGTCCCTGCTTCCCACTTTACTCGTGAGAAGTTCACATGCACCTGGAGGCACAAGATGATCATACTTGCCGTAAAAATTGAGCAGAGGCATTTTGATTCTCTTTAGGTCCACTCTCCTTCCCCCTACTTCCATCTTGTTCTGGATGAGAAGGTTCTTCTGATAGCAATCCTTGACGAACTGCCGAAATGTCTCCCCGGGAACATCAGGGCTATCAAAGATCCATTTCTCCATGCGGACAAAATTTTCGACAAAGCCTTTGTTGTCCATATTTTGGAAGAAACCCACATATTTGTCAATCATCAACCGGGCAGGGTTGAGAAGCAGAAAACCAAAATTCATCAGATCTCCGGGCATATTCCCGAACGCATCCACCATACGGTCCACATCAACATCCTTCATCCAAATGTGTAAGAGGCCCTGATCCGTATCAAAGTTGGTGGGGGTCACCGTGGTAACCAGATTCTTTATCTTTTCCGGATGGAGCGCTGCGTAAATCACGGAAAAGGTCCCGCCCATGCAGATCCCCATGAGGTTAATCTGGGAAAGGTTGTGGCGCCTGCGTATGAAATCTACGACATTGTCCATATATCCATTCACGTGGTCATCAATCGTAAGAAACCTGTCCTTCCGGGTCGGATAGCCCCAGTCGACCATGTAGACATCGATGCCATCCTTCAAGAAATTTTGGACTACGCTCCGTCCAGGCTGAAGATCAAGCATGGTCTCCCTGTTAATCAAGGCGTACACCACCATGAGCGGGGTCTTCATGTTTCCATCGGTAACAGGCCTGTAATGCTTCAGCTTAACCCTGTCTTCCTGATACACGACATCGTAGGGCGTGCTGGCAATTCCGGTATCCAGTTCGCTCAACAGAACTTCTGATGCCTCTCTGGCCCGTTTAGTGCTTCTCTCCGCATCCTCAGCCAGGCTTGATAAGATCAAGTCCAGAGGAATCTTGGGGTGTCTCATAAGACCACCTCCCTTCGCGAGTCAATTGACTGAACAGTGAAACCAGCCGCGTACGTCCCGATTTCAGTCCTCCAAGTCCTTGTTTTCCAACTTTTTTATGCGCTTTTTCAATTCATAGAGTTCCTTGTAGACGTCATCCATATCCTTGTTTGTGGGCACAGGAAGGGACTGCATCAGGTCCTGAAGCATTTCATGTCTTGCCATGAGAAAATCTTCCATTGCGCTCAATGCCTCCCCCAAGATCTTTGTATAATCTGAGGACTTGAAAAGAACCATATAATGCCCTTCCAGGATCTTTATCCACATCTTATAAAACTCATTTGGGTCCTGAGGCACGGTGCCCTCTTCGGTCATTGAAGCTACCTTTTCCTCCATGGCTTTAAAGGATTTCTCCATCGGAAGATAGAGCATGTGGAAGAATTCTGTCACGGTACCCTGAAAAAGAGCATATCTGTCCGTCACCATGCTCATCCGTTCCTGGTAGAATCTCGTCAAACCCAGCGGAGGAATATTCAGAAACTTTCTGAATTCATTCTCATACAGTTCGGTCCATGCGCGAAAAACATCTTTATCGAGATCATCAAATTTGTAAGCCTCAGTCCGTCTGCTTAACCTTTCCGCCGTCACCATCCACTGCTGCTGGAAGTGAGAATAGGTCTCCCATGCAGTACGAGCCATTCTATTTATGATTTGAGGAAAGATATTCATTCCTTTGAAAACAGAGCTAGCAGTCTCCGGTTCTTGCGCGGCTGCAGACAGCGAATCCAGGATCTTCAAAGCTGATTCCAGTGTCTCTTGAGTGCGGCTTTTCTGCGGCTCCGATTCCTGAGCTGTTGCAGGGGCAGCGGATCTAGACCACATATTCTGCATTGACGTCCAGAACTGTGTTGCCGATTTCATCCAGGCCTCGAGCAGTGCCATGGACTCTGTATTCGCCCCCTGATTCTCACCCATCATTATCCTCCCGTTTCATCAACGGCTTGAACCCACCACATAATTTCCAGCTATTATATCACGCCTTTATCAGACCCTGCAAGGAACCAGTCTCCTTGATCCGGGTATCACGGGGAGGTGAATCGTTCTCTTCGCGTTTGCGCTTATGTTCAAACCAAAGGTTTGGTGAAAGATGCGTCCGGGAGCAAAATATCAGGTTTCTCCATGGCCTAGGATTTCACCACACCATCGCACGGGTGCTCGGGAAGATGTGGGAACAAAAGAGGCGTTTGAATTCAGCGAAACGCATAATGAGGCGCACCTGATTCTGCTGCTCGATGATTATTTCTGATTCATCGCTTCAAGATTTATCGCGTTGATCATGAGTCTCTCGTCGTGAGCCGCGTGACGGCTGCAGTTCCAGCGCGTCCTCTATTTTCTCCAGAATGGATTTTTCCCGGTCGGACGGATCTCTTTCGGCGAGCATGATCTGTCTGGCAATCTTAAGAGCCTCCCTGCGCTCCTCTCGACTCTGAATCAGTCCGGAAAGCGCCTTTATGGCCCTGTCCTCATCGATCTGTAGAATGCGGCTCTGCTCTTGCACCACTTTAACAAAGTCCGACTTGCTTATCCTTTTAATCCTCTTGCTCGCTTCCAATACCCGTTCATCTTCAAATAATCTGTCCCTATCGATGGCATGGTCTATTTCTCCAAGGGCCATCACCATACGGATGACCCCTTCGACAAATCCCCCTTTTTCCATGAGGGCAAGCCAGTGTTCCCTATCGGCCCGAACCAGCTTTGCTTCTTGCTTCTCATCTTCCCGGAGGTCTTCCCGGCCTTCCTCTTTCCCGGTTTTGGGGAGAAGAAGGCTTAGCCATGGATTTCCGTAAAAGAAGTTAAACATGAGTTCCTCAGCATTGTCCCGGACATCCTTGTATAGATTCAGCATTGCTTCTATGGACCCCGAGACACTCCTCTCCATCGCCAAAAATAGGTTGTCAGGGGATACCGGACTTCTCCTTTCTTTCACTACCGAGGCCAGTGTTTTGAAAGGCCAGAGCAAAGGATTTCGATCGGAGAAAAAATAGGTCCTCATCCGCAGGGGATGGGCCTGCCTCAGGACTTCGGCAGAAACTTCCGTGGTCCATAACCTCACCCAGGGACTGACAAGGATATGATAGAGGTTGTCATTCATTTCCGAAATTTCTGCAACATACCTGAAATCAGCATCTTCTTCTCGAATCGTATTCACATCATCGTTCAAGGCCATAATGGCTTTGAAATCCCGCTCTTCAAAACGGACATCGTAATCGGTAAATCCTTGTTTTGCGTCTCCGGCATCGATAATCATTTCGTAGAGGCCCGGTGGGAGGGACTCGACCGCATCAATGCTTTTGATGATCTCTTTATGCTCTTTTTTCGCTATCTTGCCGCCTACAAAGATACCCAGGTGTCCGATGTGCGGGTGCAGAAGACCTACGATGACTTTTTTCAGACGCTTTATTTCTTCCACAGAGCCGTAGGTCTTCATGATCCAGTCAAAGGCCTGTTGCGGGGGCGTGATGTTGTCTCCTTCGGAGGCGAACAAGAGGATAGGCGCTTCAATGTCCTTCAACTGAAGCTTCTTTTTGTCACGCAAAGACATCTCCCCTTGTTCCAGCCGGTCTCCCACAAAGAGATTCTCCACTATGGTATGCAGTTCTTCTTTGGTCATGAAGGAAAAACCGTTCCACCATTTTTCAAAGCTGAGAAATCTCTCCTCTTCGGTATCCACTTTGGCCCAGAGGTTGTACTGCTTTGTCCACAAAGTGTTTGCGGGATTAAGGTTCTCAAAATTGGCCTCAAGCCAAGCACCGTCGAATTTCCCGTTGCCCAGATCCGACAGAAGAGATGCAGTCCAAACGCCTCCGAGTAACCCCCCCGCATACCGCATGGGGTTCTTCCCATGCACTCCTGACCAGTAAGAAAGTGGGGCGCCGTTGAGTACTATGGGACCGGTCAGGTCGGGACGGTCGGCTGCAAGAAGCGCAACCGCCCATCCCGCCTGGCAATTGCCGATCACAGCAGGTTTTGGTGAATTGGGGTGACGTTCTGCAACATGCTCAATGAAGCGTATCTCAGCTGCTTCCACGTCGGCGAGGGTCTGGCCGGGCATGGGATCGGGGTAAAAGAGGATGAAATAGACGGGATGGCCCTGCGCCAGCGCATCGCCGATTTCAGAATCCTGTTTGGACCCGCCGATTCCGGGACCATTTCCGGCCCTCGGATCTATGACCACGATGGGCCGCTTCTTCTTATCAACGCGGTCTCCTTCCCTCGGGATGATGCGGGATAGCGCGTAATTCGCCGGCCTGTCAAAGGTCCTGCCATCAAGAATAACCTCGTAGTTGAAAACGAGAACCGGCGGCAGTCCTTTTTTAGCCGATTCAAAATAGTTGTTCCCCCGCCTTCGAAGGATATCCGTAAACAGGATGGATCGTTGGACGGCATCCAATCCGTATTCCACCGCCTCGTTTATCCAAATGGCCTGTTGAAAAATATTCAGGGAACCCATATGCTGCTCCTATCCGTTATGAGTCTGCCGAACCTATTGCTCCGGATACCGGCATCAAAATATGGTATCCGGCTCCCGCCGAATTTCAGTCCGGATTCATGTTTTGACGATTGCTGACCAATACCGCCACAGCACAGGATACCAGCCGCGCCAGCGGGGGATCGGCCCGGGAAGTAAGAATGATGGGCACCTTTGATGCGGCGACGAATCCGGCGAGCTTCGCTCCGGCCAGGTACTCAAGGTCTTTGCTGAGGATGTTGCCGGAGACCAAGTCCGGCACCAGGAGGATATCCACGTCTCCGGCAACGTCACTTCTGATCCCTTTGATCCGGGCCGATTCGCCCGATATGGCGTTATCAAAGGCGAGCGGCCCGTCCGCGACAGCACCTGTAATTTGTCCACGGTCCACCATTTTGGCCAGGCATGCCGCGTCCACGGTCGATGGGATAGCAGGATTAACGAGCTCCACTGCCGACAAGGCTGCCACCTTGGGTGTTTCCACGCCCAGCAGATGTGCCAAGTCTACAGCGTTTTGGACAATGTCTGCCTTGGCGAGCAGATCCGGATTGATGTTAATGGCGGCATCAGTAATGTAGAGAAGCTTGGGATATGTCTTGATGTCCGTCAGAAATACATGAGAAAGGCGTTTTTCTCCCTGGAGATGATGATTGAGAATGGGGTGGAGAAATTTAGCCGTGTGGATGTGGCCTTTCATTAGGGCCTTGACCTTTCCACTGGTAATCAGCTCCACCCCCTTTTCCGCTGCCTCCTCTTCAGCAGGAGCGTGAATGATGGAAAAGACGGCATGGGGTTTCAGCTTTTCAAGAAGTTTGCGGATGACCTTTTCGTGCCCGATCAGAACGGGATCAATGAAACCCGTTTCCGCTGCTTCGCAAGCGCCCTCCAGTACGTGTTGTTCATCCGCGTCCACAACCGCAACAGGAAGGGTGGGCAGGCCACGGGCGGCTGAGAGTAATTCGTCGAAATTGCGAAATTCAATATTCATGGCTTTTCACCTTCTCTTCG